>NZ_JAXGFQ010000012.1:0-108557 GCF_051020825.1 Moorella naiadis (nom. illeg.) | reverse complement strand
GAGATACCTGTCTGTCTGGAAATTCTTCGTTGGGATTCTCCTTCCTGGTAGTATTTTAAAATGAGTTCCTGTTTCTGCAGCAAGTTAATCATATCCCCCATTTACCTCACTTCCGTAGTGACCTACTTCAGTGAGTTTATCTTAGGGTGGGGTACTTTTCAATGACTATGGTGGTATACTATTAGGCTATCATAAACATACGATGTTCGCGGATGGCCTTAAATACATTTTCCCGTTTCAATCCCTGATAGGTAGGCTGCAGACTGGCAGGACCTGGCGCCGCCCAATACATGGGGAAGCGTTTCAATCCCTGATAGGTAGGCTGCAGACGTAGACATTTGATAAGCCGCCTGCTCCCCGAAGCCCAGTTTCAATCCCTGATAGGTAGGCTGCAGACCCTTCTGGTTGTATTGTATTATATCCTTTTGCATTTGTGTTTCAATCCCTGATAGGTAGGCTGCAGACAAGTCCACTGCCTGGTGTAGTAGCTGGCCATTGGCGTTTCAATCCCTGATAGGTAGGCTGCAGACTGGTACGGCAGGCTGGTCGACTTGTCCCGGTCTGCCGTTTCAATCCCTGATAGGTAGGCTGCAGACGTTGACGCTGGAGTTACTTTTGATTATGACCACTCGGTTTCAATCCCTGATAGGTAGGCTGCAGACGGAACATAACAATGTTGGTTTATGAGAAAGTTGCTCGGTTTCAATCCCTGATAGGTAGGCTGCAGACTTATGTAGTGATATATTAACTTAGTACTATTCATATAGTTTCAATCCCTGATAGGTAGGCTGCAGACTCTGATTGTATTGTATCATGCATTTTTGTGTCTGTGTTTCAATCCCTGATAGGTAGGCTGCAGACCGACCTGAGCGCGTGGTCAGGCAGCAAGTCCAGAGGCGTTTCAATCCCTGATAGGTAGGCTGCAGACCCACGGGACGCCAAAGTGCGCGACGAAATTGTATCCGTGTTTCAATCCCTGATAGGTAGGCTGCAGACCCCCGACGAACCCGCTGCATTTATGGAGTATGCTTGTTTCAATCCCTGATAGGTAGGCTGCAGACATTTATCCCGGCCCGCTGAAAGCCGTTAATCCCGGGTTTCAATCCCTGATAGGTAGGCTGCAGACATAGGGGATCGGGGAGATAGATAGCTATTTTGTTATGGTTTCAATCCCTGATAGGTAGGCTGCAGACATAATAATTTCCTTATATATGAATATATTGATGTACGTTTCAATCCCTGATAGGTAGGCTGCAGACAGCCACGCAACGTCTTGCGGCCCATCCAGGACCTGGTTTCAATCCCTGATAGGTAGGCTGCAGACTTCTGTTCTTATTGTACTACACGTTTTTGTCCTTGTGTTTCAATCCCTGATAGGTAGGCTGCAGACTGTCGGACCGCTTGCTCCCAAGGTTCACTGTTGGAGCGTTTCAATCCCTGATAGGTAGGCTGCAGACCCAGGTCATAGTTCGCCCATCGCTTGTTTTTGGTATGTTTCAATCCCTGATAGGTAGGCTGCAGACACTGAATATCACGGCCTCTGGACTTGCTACCTGGCCACGTTTCAATCCCTGATAGGTAGGCTGCAGACCCGGTGTAGCTACACGGCGCACCGGGATGGAGGACAGGTTTCAATCCCTGATAGGTAGGCTGCAGACGCTGGCTATGCCTGTATCCAGGTTTTGCAACCTTAGTTTCAATCCCTGATAGGTAGGCTGCAGACAAAGGAGACGGGAGGAAAATGACAATGTGGCTTAGGTTTCAATCCCTGATAGGTAGGCTGCAGACTAATATTACCACTGCCACCACCCAAATCTTGCTGGGGTTTCAATCCCTGATAGGTAGGCTGCAGACCTACCCCTACTTCCGCTGGCGGAAATGCCACCACCTGTTTCAATCCCTGATAGGTAGGCTGCAGACTGGACCACATCACCCATGGCGGTTTCCTCCTTTTGCCAGTTTCAATCCCTGATAGGTAGGCTGCAGACTCCGGCAGGTTGGGCAACACCAGATGCCTCTTGCGGTTTCAATCCCTGATAGGTAGGCTGCAGACACTCCTAAGACCGGCCAGCAACTAGCCGACAAGAAAGTTTCAATCCCTGATAGGTAGGCTGCAGACATAGACTGGCTGAGGCCCTGGAAAGGTTCCTCAACGCGTTTCAATCCCTGATAGGTAGGCTGCAGACCATGAAGGCCAGGATTAAGCAAGCTGAGATGCGGAGTTTCAATCCCTGATAGGTAGGCTGCAGACACGGGTCGCAGCGACCGCCTTCATTTCCTCTTCGTCCGTTTCAATCCCTGATAGGTAGGCTGCAGACGTGGTCAAAGTGCAGGTCCACAGACCGTGACGGTATTCGGTTTCAATCCCTGATAGGTAGGCTGCAGACGGACCGCTGCCACCCAAAGTCCACTGCTGGTGCTAGGTTTCAATCCCTGATAGGTAGGCTGCAGACTACTCCAGCCGGGTGATAACCCTGACCTGGAGGTCTTGTTTCAATCCCTGATAGGTAGGCTGCAGACGTTAAATCGTATTTGTGTGTTTTACCATTGAGCACATGTTTCAATCCCTGATAGGTAGGCTGCAGACAGATCGTGTCGTCAGGGTGATTAAGAAATCATATCGGGTTTCAATCCCTGATAGGTAGGCTGCAGACCGAAAGAGCAGGTCAGGAACCTCTTGAGGTCGATACACCAGTTTCAATCCCTGATAGGTAGGCTGCAGACCGGGAAGACATCGAGTATAAGGGCCTGATGCAGGAGTTTCAATCCCTGATAGGTAGGCTGCAGACAAAAGTGTAACAAGGAGGGCTCAAAATGTTTTCCTGGGTTTCAATCCCTGATAGGTAGGCTGCAGACTTCCGCCTACGCCCCCGAAGGGGCGTTTCGGCCCGGTTTCAATCCCTGATAGGTAGGCTGCAGACTATCTGATTACGGAATATCTGAAAGGAGGACGCGTGTTTCAATCCCTGATAGGTAGGCTGCAGACATAAAAAATGGATACTGGTCCAAGCGCCGACAGGCAGTTTCAATCCCTGATAGGTAGGCTGCAGACTTTTCGGCCTGGTGCAAAGAAAACAACATTGACTATCGTTTCAATCCCTGATAGGTAGGCTGCAGACTGATGTCGAACTCCTCTGCAGGCACCGGGTCGCCGAGTTTCAATCCCTGATAGGTAGGCTGCAGACATAAACGCGACTGCCATGGTGCCCGGCGCGGCCGGGTTTCAATCCCTGATAGGTAGGCTGCAGACTGATAGTAGACGATTCAATGTGATCTGGCCCCATAAGTTTCAATCCCTGATAGGTAGGCTGCAGACTTTCTGTTCTTATTGTACCATACTCTTTTGTCCGCGTGTTTCAATCCCTGATAGGTAGGCTGCAGACGGATGGAAAGAAGCGGAATTGATTGCGGACACATTGGTTTCAATCCCTGATAGGTAGGCTGCAGACTTGGTTTATGAACCAGGTGATTGCGTCGCCTGGATGGTTTCAATCCCTGATAGGTAGGCTGCAGACCCGCTCTCTGAACTCCCTGATGAGCCTGCTGCATTTAGTTTCAATCCCTGATAGGTAGGCTGCAGACCGGGGCATTCGATTTCCCCTTCCCCGTCACAGCGGGGGGTTTCAATCCCTGATAGGTAGGCTGCAGACAAGACTGGCAGGATCACTGGGAGACTGAGATTGAGGTTTCAATCCCTGATAGGTAGGCTGCAGACCTGCCACGGCCTTCGGCCTTGCGGCCTGAGCGCGTGGCGTTTCAATCCCTGATAGGTAGGCTGCAGACGCATGGCAAGGCAGCTACGCGTCCGATATGAATATCAGTTTCAATCCCTGATAGGTAGGCTGCAGACGGTGATTGCGTCGCCTGGATGCAGGAGCATCGTCGAGTTTCAATCCCTGATAGGTAGGCTGCAGACGGTGTTGGGGGCAAAAAGGTAAAGCATACCTTCCCCGTTTCAATCCCTGATAGGTAGGCTGCAGACGCGGCCCCGGGCCCCAAAATCCTGTCCGGGGAGCGTTGTTTCAATCCCTGATAGGTAGGCTGCAGACTCGATGTACTAAACTACTAACCTGTATGCGTATTCATGTTTCAATCCCTGATAGGTAGGCTGCAGACAAATTCGCGCGCAGTCATGTTCATTTTCCTCCCTTGGGTTTCAATCCCTGATAGGTAGGCTGCAGACTAGATCGGCATGGTATGATCTAGCTTAGGGAAGGTGTTTCAATCCCTGATAGGTAGGCTGCAGACGCTCACTATGATTGCTCCTAGTTAGCACAAGTATTCGTTTCAATCCCTGATAGGTAGGCTGCAGACTTAACGAAGCTGGCCGTCGGTGGTATAATAATTTCCTGTTTCAATCCCTGATAGGTAGGCTGCAGACCAAATAATCGCGGATAATCTGCTCAATCTCAGTCTCCGTTTCAATCCCTGATAGGTAGGCTGCAGACATGGAAGTGGGAAGTTCACCGGGATTGCTCCCGGCGTTTCAATCCCTGATAGGTAGGCTGCAGACACGGTCCCCGTTGTGCGAGCATCACCGCTATCTGCTCGTTTCAATCCCTGATAGGTAGGCTGCAGACCATGTTTTTGCCAAAGAGCAACTACCAGGCAACAACGACGTTTCAATCCCTGATAGGTAGGCTGCAGACGGAGCAAGCGGTCCGACATAGCAGCCAGCCGGGCCGGTTTCAATCCCTGATAGGTAGGCTGCAGACGCCGGGAGCAATCCCGGTGAACTTCCCACTTCCATGTTTCAATCCCTGATAGGTAGGCTGCAGACGATAGACTCTTCCTCTCCACAATATGGCAAAAGCTGGTGTTTCAATCCCTGATAGGTAGGCTGCAGACTGCACTATCATTGTACTACACGTTTTTGTCCTTGTGTTTCAATCCCTGATAGGTAGGCTGCAGACGGCATTGGTGCAGAAGCTTAAAAACCTCACCGACACCGTTTCAATCCCTGATAGGTAGGCTGCAGACGCCGGGATGTACACGGCACCCGGGAAGAAGCCGAAAGTTTCAATCCCTGATAGGTAGGCTGCAGACTTTTCTTCCAGCATACCACTGGACGGCCCTTCCAGGGTTTCAATCCCTGATAGGTAGGCTGCAGACACGGCGGCACTTAAGGCCCAGTTAGCCCAAAGGTTGGTTTCAATCCCTGATAGGTAGGCTGCAGACAGGACGAGATCGCCCGGCTGGAAGCCGAGATTGAGGAGTTTCAATCCCTGATAGGTAGGCTGCAGACGTGCCCCTGGCCTGGGCGATAGACCGCTTCAGGACCGAGTTTCAATCCCTGATAGGTAGGCTGCAGACGGAAGAACAAATCGCAGAAGCCGTCCGATTCGGAAGGGTTTCAATCCCTGATAGGTAGGCTGCAGACCAGGCTGTCGCGGTTATGATGAAATCCTTACAGAAGATGTTTCAATCCCTGATAGGTAGGCTGCAGACCAACACCATACTAAATAGGCTGGGCGGGGGAATATTGTTTCAATCCCTGATAGGTAGGCTGCAGACAGGCAATTGCTTGCCTTGCGCCCACGAATACTACTAGTTTCAATCCCTGATAGGTAGGCTGCAGACTAGATCGGCATGGTATGATCTAGCTTAGGGAGGGTGTTTCAATCCCTGATAGGTAGGCTGCAGACACAAAAATTCCCTTGCTGTCATCCTCGAATCCTCCCTGTTTCAATCCCTGATAGGTAGGCTGCAGACTCAGCCTGGCTTTGCCATTTTTCCACGATATTCGAGTTTCAATCCCTGATAGGTAGGCTGCAGACCCCGGCGGCGTTCACGGGCAAGCTGCCGGGCCTTGGGTTTCAATCCCTGATAGGTAGGCTGCAGACGGGCAGGTGCCGGAAGTGCCCCGTTCTTCGATTTTTTCGTTTCAATCCCTGATAGGTAGGCTGCAGACTTCAGGCTTATTGCCATTTTCTACCCCGCTTTTTTCTCGTTTCAATCCCTGATAGGTAGGCTGCAGACTATCTATAAAGTAGACGGCCCAGTATTCTTTGTCCATCGTTTCAATCCCTGATAGGTAGGCTGCAGACGTCAAACTGCACCAGGGCGGCGTTTTGGTTTGCGGCGTTTCAATCCCTGATAGGTAGGCTGCAGACGAACACAACTTTATCTGGGGCGACCACTCCATTACCGAGTTTCAATCCCTGATAGGTAGGCTGCAGACATCAAGGCATAGTCGCGATGGTCTTTGCATCTGGCGTTTCAATCCCTGATAGGTAGGCTGCAGACCGCCGTTAACATTAATATACCGACACGTGTTGCAATGTTTCAATCCCTGATAGGTAGGCTGCAGACTTTGACGGAAGGCGAGTTTAAAGCGGTTGCTCTCTATGTTTCAATCCCTGATAGGTAGGCTGCAGACGGTCCACAGACCCTTCTGGTACTCATACCGTACCCGTTTCAATCCCTGATAGGTAGGCTGCAGACAGGAGGATTGTAATGACTGGATACGATGCATATCTGTTTCAATCCCTGATAGGTAGGCTGCAGACACGTTTTCAAAGAACCTAACCTATCTAGCCTAATTTGGTTTCAATCCCTGATAGGTAGGCTGCAGACTAAACCTCTGCATGTAGTAAGTAATGGGAGTTTCTTCGTTTCAATCCCTGATAGGTAGGCTGCAGACATGGTTTCCGCGATTTCTGCCTCCCAGTGATCCTGCGTTTCAATCCCTGATAGGTAGGCTGCAGACAAATAGTCGCGGATGGTTTCCGCGATTTCTGCCTCCGTTTCAATCCCTGATAGGTAGGCTGCAGACACGTGGTGGCGTTATTAGAAGAACGCCCGTGTGGGAGGTTTCAATCCCTGATAGGTAGGCTGCAGACATGTCCGGCGTATTTGTACGCCGGACGAAATCCCCGGTTTCAATCCCTGATAGGTAGGCTGCAGACTGATATTCGCGGCAAGTTTGGCAATCGCCAGGACATGTTTCAATCCCTGATAGGTAGGCTGCAGACTCTGGCTTTATTGTATCATGCGTTTTTGTCCTTGTGTTTCAATCCCTGATAGGTAGGCTGCAGACCATAACCCAACGCGAGGAATCTAGAATCACCTCTTCAGTTTCAATCCCTGATAGGTAGGCTGCAGACACCCCGGCACTATTGTTAGCTGGAGAAAGGCCCGGCGATGTTTCAATCCCTGATAGGTAGGCTGCAGACCTGCGCCGGCAGCATGCCCTGGATCAACGGGTCGTGTTTCAATCCCTGATAGGTAGGCTGCAGACCCCAATTTATATAGCATTCTGGCTCATTTTTTACTTTACCACAGATAGAGCTAAAAAGGGCTCGTATTATTAAACCAAGCAAAATCAACAATCACGTCAATTTTTCCTGTCGTCGATCTCCCGGGGATTTTGCATTATTGGAGGTCGACGACATTTTTCCTTTTGATTACCTTAATTAGACAACCGGTTCCAGCATACCAAAGCCCTGGGAATTTTTGGACCCAATGCCTGCGCTAAATGCCAAACGAAGCAATCGCGGATCACCGGACAGTATATATTGACCCATCCAACCCTTAACCACCGTTTCCTTATAATATACTACTTTAAGGTCATTACTCCTAACGTTAACTGGTTGTAACTCCAGGGGGGTCTCGGGTGAAAGTTCAATTCCCAGGGCAGTGGCCTTTTTAAGCAGGTTGGCTTTAACTTGCTGCCCGAACTCTTTTTCCGCCGGGTGGTAGTAATAAGTTTTCTTTTTTCCCTCCGGATTCTGCAGGGTAGAATAAACCGTTACTGGGGATAGAGCTCTGCCCCTGGCTCTGCCGTTACTAAAGTCCGGCAGAGGGGTTAAAGCCAGCGCCCCGGGCCAGAACACGACATTTCCCAAATGTATTTCATCTACCGTCAGAAGGGCTTCCGCCAGGTCCTCGATAAACTCTTTTAACGGGCTACCAACTTTAAATTTTATCGGCGAATAAAAGACTATATGGCCATCTCTTACCTCTTTAACCCGCCCTATAAGGCGTGAAAATACAAAAAGGCGGAATGTCCTTTCTCCGGCCACGAAACCTTGAGCATGGACCTGAGGCATCCTGTCTTTTACCTTACTATAAATAAATCCCTGGAGCAAGTTGTTATAGTGAATAGGTAAGGTTAAACTATCGTTTTCAGCTGTGGCCAGTTCAACCTGAAGATGCATATCCATATTTCCCTTCAACATTTCCTTTCAACCAGCCTTCTAATAAATATTACTTTCGCCGCCTTTAACAACACCGAGGGATTCCCTCTGGGAGTATCTGGTGGTCCGAAAAGTATAGAACATTACTGAATCCTCATCGGTGACAATAATTCGCTTCAACTCCATCTTTAGCTTTTTATAATTGGCCTCGGAAATATCACCCTCCAGGACGGAGTTCTGGACCCAGTACAAGTATTTACGGCTCACTTTTAATACCTTGGCGACCCTTTTTTCATTAACATCATAAACCTCAATAACAAACATTTTCACCACCTGGCCTGGAAGGGTTCGTACTCTTTTTCCGCTATCAGGTGTTTCTCCAGTTTGTAAAGCTCCATTCTGATAAGGCGCCGGTAGGAAACATTACGTCCCAGCTCCCGGTGTCGGATGGTAGTGGCGATTTTATCCTCATATTCTTTGATAAAAAGCATACGGCCACTATCGTTGAGAACTATGCCTCCCAATTTCTTTTGAAAATGGTTCTTTTTAATCATGTTCCTGCCAATGAGGCTGAAGATTAAACGGTCAACTATTAGGGGCTTAAATATCTCAGCCACATCCAGGTTCAGTGAAAATCGGCGAAAATTGGACGTATGCAGGAACCCTATCCGCGGATCCAGGTGGGTACGATAAATCTCACTTAAAGCCGTAGTATACAGCAGGGTATTACCGAAGCTAATCAGGGCGTTTAATTGATTCTGGGGTGGTCTCCTGCTCCTTTCATTAAAGGTAAAGTCGGGGTCGTCGATGATTATGTCGAAGGCTTGATAATACCTCTCCCTGATATTACCCTCGATGGCCATAAGTTCTTCAATACTGCCCACCCGTTCAACTGAAGCAGCAAGGGAATCAATATGATCCAGGGTAACGCTTAAATCTTTGCCTCTATTTTTATAATAGGTGAGTACCTGCCTGATATTCCTGGCAGCTCCATCAACAAAGGCTCTGGCAATCTTCATTCTCTGTTCCTGTACCAGGTAATGCTCAGCCTGCTTGATAATCATATAACCGGAGTTGTAGTGCTCCCGGGGATAATAGCTGCCAACGTAATAGTTATAGTGGTTGTAAAAATGGAGAATTATCTCTTTCTCCGTGAGGAACTCCAATAAACGTTTATTAATGTCTAATTCCCCGAAGATGTGGATCTCGCTCACATCTTCTACGGGAATAAATTTTTTGCCGTCCGCCATGATCAGGCAAAGGGTATTATTTTCCCTTTTTAGTTCGCCATCGTTCAAAACATAGATCGACTTTTTCATGCTTCCGCCACCTTCAGGCCCAGCAATACTCAGCATAGGCGCAGGGCCGGCACCATTTTATCTTCACCGGTGATGGGGGAAAAGGTTGGGCCACAACTTCGCGCACGCCGGCGATGGCCCTTTCTACAGCCTCTACCCCCGCTGCATCAAGGACTATTTCTTCCCTTTGCTTTTCCAAAGGAAAAAGTAAAACCCCCTTTAAGTCGAGACCATAACCCTTGAGGACATAGAGATAATATAGCAACTGCAGGCGGGCGCTTTCCCTGGCATGGCTGGATTTTTTGATCTCACCAATGACGACCTCCCCTCGGGCACCACGTACTAGATCGATTTTGATATTGCCGACCAGAACTTCATGCCGGTCGCGGTTATAGGCCTTCTCATGCAGGAAACGCCCCAGGACCACATTATCATCATTTTCATCCGGGGTCATCTGCCGGGCTATTAGCCAGGCCTGGCGGGGACAAATGGTATAGTACCAGATAAGGGTACCATTTACCGGCGGCAGGTTAGTATCCAACATCCTTCCCACCCTCCATAAGGGCGGCGATCTTTACCGGGACAAAACCCGTTTCCCGCCGGTAAATACGCCCTATGCCTTCCCCCTGCACCAGCCACAGGTCGGGAAAGAGCTCCCTTATGGCTGTTTCATCCCCGCCATAAATCATGCCCCCTTCCCGCTGGTACCACTCGTCGAGGTGTTTTTTGGGAACGGATATTGCGTGCCTGGTAATCTCCCTGAAGGCCTGACGCCTTTTTTCGATTTCCCGAAAATCACCTTTATCCTCCGGCGCGAGCGACGCACAAATGGTGGCCAATAATTGGGAGACTCTCTCACCTAACCCTTCTACGGCACCTTTTATTACCAGCATCACTTCATCAGGCCGCTTGTCCGGGTACAGGTCAATATACTCACCCCACCGGCCTTCAGTAATATTGCGCCACAGGTCTGAATCATTAACGGCCCCCTGCACGGCCTTAAAATAATCCTGGATTATTTCCCGGCAGTCCTTTTCATCGAAATACTCTCGTAAAACCTGACGGGTCAGGTTGAGTAAGGTTGGATCATAAATGTGGGAAGCGAAATTTCGGCCCTTCGCGTCCACCAGTTCCGCCAGGTAGATTTGCCCCCGCCGGGGACCAGCATTACGATTACAACGGCCGGCCACCTGGACGATACTGTCCATGGGCCCTAGGTCACGAAAGACCATGGCAAAGTCCAGATCCATGCCCGCTTCGATAACCTGGGTGGCAACCAGACAGCGCGGCTCGCCCCTTTGCTCCCTTTCTTTTAATTGCCGGAATATCTTCTCCCGGTGCACCGGGGCTACCCAGGCCGAGAGGAATAGCGGTTCCGCCCCCCTAGCCTTCATAGCCAGGTACATACGCAGGGCCGCTTCACGGGTATTTAAGACTATGAGGCAGTCGTTATTCAAAGCCCCCCTTCCTACCAAAAAATCGGCTGCGTCTTCAATGGTCATCTGACGGTTTAACCAGTGAAATTCGTGCCTAATAATGGGAAAAGACACCGGCTCCAGGGCCAGTTCCTGCCCTGCCGCGATGCCGGGCTGGGTGGCGGTCATGAGGATAAAGGTGGTCCCCAGGCGTTCCGTTAATAGCTCCAGCGTCTTACCAAAGCCCTGCCAGCAGGTGGCCGGAATGGACTGGGGCTCATCCAGGATAACAATAGCCCGGCTTAAGCGGTGAAAGGACATGGCCTCATTCACCCTTGGCGAATAAAGTACTTCCCACATTTTGGCCAAGGTAGTCACGATTACCGGCTCCTGCCAGTAGCGGTAAAAGGCTATAAAGCGCCGGTTGGCCTCGTCTGCTTCACTGTCTTCTTCATTCGTCACTCCATCCGGGAAATTGAGATGGTGGTCTTCCATAACATATGGGAAGACCTCCCGGGCTACCGCCGTATTCTGTTCCACCAGGCTGACAAAGGGAAGGACGTAGAGGATACCTGTTGCTTCCAATTGGCCGGCAGCCTCCATGGCTACCTGGAGACCGGTGATGGTTTTACCGGCGCCGGTAGGCAGGGTGAGGGTATATATCCCAGGGGCTTTCATAATTTGTGAGGCGGCGGTTACCACCTTTTGCCTTATCTGGCTGCGCCACCGGGCCAGTTTTTTATCCTTCAGGGAGGCGATATAGTTTTGAGTTTTCTTCTGGTCTATAACCAAAGGCGAGCAGGTTATATCGCCTCCTATGGCATCCAGGCGGTCGGCCGCCACCAGCAGGGAAGTTAGTAACCGCAATTTGAGCCAGTCCTGCAATGCATCCGCTGTATCCGGGCCGTAAAGCTCGACGGAATTAAAGATTATATCCTCCCACTCTTCTTCATCAGGCAACAGGTCAGCCCAGCGGGAAACATCAATTCCCAGTTCTCCGGCTACCCTGGTGGCTCCCGGCCACCAGGGTAGCCTCTTGATAGTCTTTTGCCATTCTGCATAGGCCCGGTTGCCCCAGAGCCGCTTGATATCGGCCAGGTTCTCCAGGGAGGTATGGTGGCGCCGCACGGCTTCAGCACAAATAAGGTCACCGGTCCGGGCCAGGACGAGGACGGCCGATGGTTCGGCATGGCTAAAACGCAGGCGCTCCCCGGCCAGCTTCCTTTGAAAGGCAGGATGGGACTTGGCCAGGTCATGGAGGAGAAGGGCCTCCTCTTGGCCCCGTTCAAGGTTAACTCGATACCAGGCCGCCATCTTAGAGGCTATGGTGCGGGTGCGGGAAAGGTGGTCTTCCAGCCTTTTACCCGGATGGCTGTAAATTTCACCAGGCTCCAAACCACGCCACCCTTTCCCCGCCTACCTGGGACACCGGCAGGTTGCCCCTGGCTTTTAGCCATAGGCACCCTTTGTTCTTGAAGTCCAGATAGACTACATTAACAGTTTCCTTTAACCGGCGTTCTGCGTCCAGGCGATAAGGTACCAGCTCCCGGTGGATGGTCCCACTGCGCAGGACATCCACCCGGGCACCCCCATATATCGGTAACACCGTGTTAATCCAGGTATCCTCTTCCCTGACTTCTACTTCATTAATTTCGCCCACATAAGCAATATCCGCCAGGGCCCAAGCCACTCCCAGATAGGGGGTATAGACAAACTCTCCCCTTTCCAGGCGCTTTTTTAGTTCGATATAGATGGCGCCACCGCGCAGGTAAACGCGGTAGGAGGGTTTCTTCACCAGCTGGTGTTTGGCCTGGATATGTTCGCTCATATCGCCGCTGGGGGATTTGAATTTGATCATATTGACAGTTGTCGTCATCCATAGGGGTTCCCGGTTAAATCCCAGAGCAATCTGGGTCCCGGCCAAATGGTGCCAGAATTCGGCCCGCCAGGAGCCACGGGCGGCGCCGTGGTCGAGGCCGGTTATGGCTCCTACAAGGCCGGCCACCGCCGTCGGTGGGGGAAAGGGAAAGGAGACCAGGGAGGTGGTGGTATATGGTTTTCTAAACATAGCCATATCAGCGGCAACGTCAAATACCAGGACCACCCTGATCACCTCAACTCGATGTTATTGCAACCGGCAGATTTGAACCTTTCCTCCCCCTTCAGCCTTAGCTCGCGGTCTTTAATAATCCTGACGGTCTCTATGACTTCCTTCTTATCAGCCAGGGCCTGGGCCAGGGGTGTCACATCAACCAGAATCTCATCCAACCGCCGCAGGGCTTTCTGCCGGTCGCGGATCAGCTCTTGGCCATCGGACAAGCAGAGGGCAACCTTTTCATCCAGGGCGCCAATCTTCCCGTCGAAACCCTGGCGGTATTTTATCTCCAGAAAGAAGCGGGCTTTATGCTCATTTTTGCTCCTGGTGATCAGGTTATCAGTGCCCTGCCACAGGCCCGCAGCCAGGTCCTCCAGGTCGGCATCATCGGCCCCGGTAAAGCCGGCGGCGTGCTGGTTGGCTATGCCGTACACGGCAACCAGGGCGAAGGGGACTTTATATTCGTTGCGGAAGGAGCGCTGTTCCTTCTCCTTGCCGCCTCGGCCCTCAGTGGCAAAGGCCGAGGTACCCTGGATAAACTCAAAGGTAGCAGCGTGGAGGGAGCGACCCCACTTAAACTGGACGGGGCCGGTCCAGGAGAAGGATTCGTTGCCCAGGGCGAAGGTTACTCCAAAGAGCCTGGTGTCCAGACATTCCCGCATGACTTCTTCCCCAGTATTTTTGCCGGTCATGGCCTTTAATTCCTCAAAACGTGCCTTTAAAGTTTTGGGTTCACTGTCGACAAAAACCCTTTTGCCCTGCCGCACCCATTCATCGCGGACCGTCCTTTTAACGCGCACATCAGAAACCAGTACCTGCTCCGTATCTTCATCGTAACGGGGGTGGTTCTCGTTCAAAGGATCACCGTTGGGGTTGGCATCCTTGACGGTGTAAAGGAAAAGGACTTCTCGCCTATTAGTAAAAGACATATTTTATGTACCTCCCTCTAAAACATAATTTTGATGAAAGCTGCTGTAGCGCAGCAGGGGTGCTTTAGCTTTAGTTACAATGTTGCCGGTATTACTCAGCATCAGTAGTCTCGTTTGCTTTTTCTCCATCCATTTTGCCGAATATCTTCCAGAAATACTTGCTGGCGCCGGCAAAACCGGTGGTAAAGGCAAAGTTGCCCTCCACACCCAATTCCTGGTCTTCACCTTTGAGGATTAAGCCATTTGCTTCGGCGGCCAGGGTAGCTATATAGCCACTGTACTTCATACTCTCCCTGTAGGCGGCCAGGAGCTGGGGTACCCGCGCTAGAAGTTTTTTCAAAGCCTTCATGTTCAGGCGGCCGAACTCCAGCTGCTTAAAAAGGGGTGCGCTGCTGATGTCCTTTTCCCCTTCCACCTGACTGCGGGCCATGTAACCCAGGACCACGCCGGCCAGAAAGACACCCCGCCCCAGGGGCGTCCCCATATAAGGATCCTTAAACTCATCCAGGAATTCAAGCTTCATAGTCTCCCCTCCTGCTGTTTACTCGGGTCATAAACTCTGCCAGGGCATGGGCAAAAAGGATACTTTCCTGGGCGCTGGACCAGCTGTCACTATCGAAAATCAGTTTACTCGTCCGGGCATTGACCATCTTCTTAAAAGTGGCTACAGACAACGTTTCACCCTGGAGCATCCGGGTAATAACCTTCAAGGCAAAATCGCGACAGACTTTTTTATCGGCTTCGCTCTTGCCGGCCAGGCGGCTCAGGGTTACGTACAAGGAACGCACCACCATATCCAGGGATAATAATTTGGTAACATCGCCAAAAAATGTCTGCATGGTTTCATTCCAGCGGTTTTCCAGGAAGGCCAGCCGTTCCGGTGGTACATCCTCGACCATCATGTGGACCAGTTCCTGAGCGTTGTTGCGTTCCCAGCAAACAAAGTGGAAGGCCAGGCCGGCATTATCTTTGCGGGCCAAATGGCTGAAAAATCGCTCCTCGCTTTTTTCTCCCGATGTCTGTAGGCGTTCATTCTCTAAATTAGCTTCCATATTTTTCAGGAGGCCAGAGAAAATATTCGACGCTGCCTCACCACCCACCGCTTCGGGGATAGCCCACAGCCGCATTCCTGGCAAAAGGGAGGTATTGGTGAGCCTCCTTTCGGCATGCTCGCGCCCGCCGGACATATTAGCCAGGCAGGTAAGACAAATGGGGAAAGTGGTCGCAGCACGTTCTTTGGCCAGGCCGGGGGTAAAGTTAACTTTGTCGTCAGTGGCGAACTTAAAGACCTTCTTCAATCCGGTAAAGTCGCTGGCAACCTGCCCGCAGATAGCGCAGACCTGACTCTCTTCCTGCTGGATAGGTGCCTCCCTGGAGTTTCGGGTCTTCGCCTTTGGATGGAAACCTTCGCCTTTCAATGATTCCTCCAGCTTGCGCTGGAAATAAGCGACAAAGGCCGGGATCTCCCCCGGGTAAAGGAACTGGCCTTCATACGCTGCACCGAAGACGATAATGTGGGATTGTTTGGGGTCCAGGTCATCCAGCACTATATCGATTTTTTTCTCCAGGTCAGTCAAAATTACATCAACCGAACCTGGTGCCATGGTTCCTGTAGCCTCGTATTCAAGGAGGAGTTTATTGCGGATCTTGAAGAAATGGCTATCTTTATCATGACGCCAGTCACCGGTTTTACCAAATAAATACTCTCTGTTTTTCTCCCGGTTACCCTTGGGTCGTCCCAACTTATGCAGGGGTGTAAAGCCCCAGGTGGCGGCCGAACCCACCCGCTCCCGGAAGAGATATTTCCTCTTCATGGCCGGCTCGGACTGAAAGTGGGCGACATCCACCCTGGCCACCCCCCGAACCACCAGCACCTCAGCCAGGGGATCGAGAATATCCAGGTAGACCCGGATTACCCGGCCTTCTTTCTCCAAAGGGTCTTTCAGATAAGGTTCCAGTCCCTCCCCCGCCTCCAGATCGCCCAAGGAATTTACGGCTTGGAGAAAACCCATGTTGTCACCACCTCAATTTTTAATTATATAAGTATAATATTTTCGTCTATAAAATATCATTATCTCATTTCTTTGTCAAGGGTTTACTAACATTACCCCTCTGGATAAAATAAGATATGCAAACCTTGCTACCTATAAGGAATTGAAACATTATTTAAGTTTAATGTGGAAATTAGCCTACCTATAAGGAATACCTTCTAACTTCACGATAGGTACCTTGCTGACAAATCCCACCAGGGATTTTCGTTTATATAATCATCTTCTCCCACATAGATTAAGCTTGTTTTACATTCCAAGGATCCTTTTGATGGCCTCTATTTTGGGGGTGTTCTTTTTGTTGGGCTTATGCCATTGATCGGGTCTGTGGGATTGGTACCATGCCGCCAGCAGAGTGGCAATTTCCTGACGCTCACGCGGGTCTGCTTTTTCATCTAGCATCTGGCGTATCCATCTGGTGGTTAGGGCCTGCATAAATTTTTCTGGTTCACAACTATAACCTTCTTCTTCCATTGCTAATCTGATAGGACCCATTAATGCCCGATTAGCCTGTGCCAAGTGTTGTTCCCATTTTTCCTGCCACCTGACTTCTAGTGCTTGCCGGCGGCTAAAACGACCGTAACCTGCCGCTGTTTTGGCGCCGGCACCCATAAAAGACAGAGCTTCCTCCATCCACCCGAGAACCCGTTTGCAGTCCTGGCGATCTTCTTCTATCCCAGGTCGGCGGGGGGCGATGGCAAAAAGGAAAACCTGTCCAGGCGCTACCGTGAGGAAAGGGATGGGTATTGGATTGAACCAGTCGGCCGGGGGCTCCCGCTTTGTTCCGTTTCCTTTATCGCTATTTTTATAGTAGGGATCATAGTGGGAGGTTATAACATCAGCCTGCACTTTTACAGTGTCTACAGGCAGGGCATCAAAAAAGATAACGCTGCCTGCCATCTTTTCTACACTTTCCCCCTCCGGCCCGAATATGCGCTTTATGGCGTCAGTGACGTTATCCAGAGTTTCCGTCCATGCGCGGACTACGCCCTTAACCGTAGAACCGGGTAAGTAGGGCACTCCCAGGGGGTGATGCCAGACAAAGCCGTTTTCCACCTGGTGCTCCCGACCCAGGCCGGTGACAAACCGCCAATCCGTGGCCAGGCAGCGTATGTCCCCCTGCCCGGAAAAAGCCAGGAAAACCATCCGCTCCACTGCTTCCGCTAACAATCCTGGATCGCCAACTGTGCGGCCGTCCAATTCCTTGACCCATTCCCATTTGCCCCTATCTTCCAACGCCCATTCTACACCGCTATTTTTACCTGTCTTTGTGAACCACTTATTGTAAAACTTATCGTACCAGAGGCCGGTATTAAAGCCGGCGTTATGATCGTACTTGGCCGGAGCAAGGTTACCGTGCTCATAAAGGGGTAACATCAGGTGTTCCCCCCTTTCTGGGGATCCTTCAGGTAGGCAACGGCAAATTTTTTCATCCACTCCAGCCAGGCCAGAGCTTCCACCTGGGCTCCTAGATAGGCAGTGCGATCATTTTGGACTATGGCTTCCATAAGATCGCGGGCACCGCTATAAGGAGCCTGCGGGTCGTTGCGGCAAAGCCACCCAGAAAGGGCTTCATAAAGCACCCAGTAGGGATCTTCCTTATTCCCCTCAGCCCGGGCCAGGAGAGTAGCCGCAGCCTGGCCCAACCCGTTAGTTAATATCATGGCCGGCAGGTTTTCAACGTAACCAGCTAACTTATTCGACTTTTCGGTGCGGGCGCCATATTTCTTCTCTATATCCTTTTCTTTTGCCAGGGCATTCCGGGCCCGTTCCTGTTCCAGGGTCTGCTTCACCTTTCGCTCCCCCCCTCTGACAGCCAGGTTACGGCGCACCAGCCCTGGCCCACGGTTTCGTTTCCCCCCACCTGCAGGTAGGGGCGTTCCGTAAACAGCTGTTTAAGTTGGGCTAAATATTTTTCTTTCCCCGGCCTGGCCATTAGCAGGGCGTAAAACAGGCTGTCCGGGGGCAGGGTCTCCTCATACCAGAGGTTCGTACTGATTTTTTTATCGTTGTCAAGTACATTCCGCGCGTTAACAGCCAGGCCGTAGCGGGCAAAATAGGCGAATTCATCATCCGATATCAGCACCATGCTGGTGGCCAGTCGTTTTTTTACCGGGGCATGGTAAATCAGTGGACTGACAGCAGTAGCTATTGCTTCCATACTGAAGCTTTTTACTGCAAAGGATAGCTCCTCCAGGTATAGGTGGTCTGGGCCAGCGGCAGTTAGAGCCTGTCCCTGTTGCAGTACCGGAATTTCTCCCGTTTCACCCCAGGTTAACCCTGCCAGGCTGCAATCGCGCCGGTAGCGCTCCAGAAGGTAAGGGCAGGTCACCCATTTATAATGACCATGCAAGGAGCGGACGGGCAGAAGTAAAAGGCGAGCATCGGTAACGGCTAGAGCTCCAGCACCGTTAGGGTTACCGAAAATTTCATCCACGGCCAGGTCAGCACCCGGTTTCTCCTGTTTATACTGTTCGGCCCGATCGCGCAGGGCGCCTTTCATACTGGAACCCACAATGACTGGATAATCGGTAGCTGCTTCCCGTGCCACCGGCAGATCGATTACCCCTGTTGTCTGGCCACTGCCGGGGTGCAGGCTGGTTTCCGCCAGCAATCCCAGGATTGCACTTGTCATTAATTAATCTCCTCCTTCCACTCGCCGATAGCTACCTGCCCATAACCAAAGGCCTTTCTGTGGCCCAAACACCTGCCATGCAGGTTATTTATGATTTTCCCATCTCGGGCTTCGGCTGCAAAAAACCAGGTGCTCCCTGCCGGTACAAGGGGTACCAGAGGGCGGGGCAGATTTAGGGCCAGGTCCCAACCGCCTACCTGAATAACCCGTCCCAGGCAGGCGGAAATGCATCTACCCGGCACATCAGGTGGTCCATCCAGAATGGCCCGGCCCGGATCTTCATACCAGCCCGGGGTAATGAGGGTTATGGTAAAATGGATCCTGCCGTTTTTATCCGGCTCCAGGGCCGGGAGTAAAGGTAAAAAACCCCTGCTGCCAACTTCATCCAGCTTTCTTGTTTCCACTTCCGCCAGGCGGGCTTCCCCACCCAAAGGTAGAACCTTGCGGGTTGCTATCTTCCATCCTTCAGGGATACCATGTACCAGGACAATAATTTTTAAGCCCGGCCGGGGACGAATATGTACCGCCCGGTAAAGCATGGATTCCAGGGCTGTACGGGAGTCATCCCGGCGTTCCAACCCGATATGGGGTTCTTCGACCCAGAGTTCACTTTTTGACTTTATATGCCCGCAGCCCGGTAGATTACCTTGTAAAATGGCTGCCAACCCTGTTCTGGTAATATAAAAGCCATCGGGCGAACTGGCACCCGGCAAAGCCTCTGCAGGCTGCGGTAATCTTATCTGTTCCCCCAGGTCACACACAACCTCTTGCCCGGGGAGCAGGCGCCGCAAAGTAAAGTTGTGTTTCTCTTTCTTGCCATGTAACACTTCTTTTTTAATTAACACATGGTATGGCATGGGGAATAGTAGTTCATCATCCAGAGCGATATAGGGTCCGCGGAATTGCAGGATACCCGGATCTTCATTGCCGCCCAGTTCGTCAGGCCATTCTTCTGTTCCCCCTGGTCGCCATCCCCGCTCCGCAGCCAACTGGGTACGGATGGCCCCCTGCAAGGTAGTTATATAAGGTGGAAAAGCGCCTTCTACCTGGCCATATCCTCCCTCACCTTTATTGTAAGGTAGACCATCACGGAAAAAACAGGTATCAAGCAAATGAAAGCTCCATTGCTGCCAGGCCATCAAATCGCTCCCTTCTGCACCAGAAACTTCACCAGGAGGGCCCCATCCAGGGTCAGGGGGCCTTCAGCTATATGAACTTTAGCTTCTGCATCCCGCCAGGAGCGGCGGCAAAGCCGGAGTAATCGCTTCATTCTTTCCCTGGCTTCTTCTTTGGTGCATTGTCGCTCTCTGTTTTTCAGGTATTCGGCTATAAGGAGTTCGACTGCATCCAGGTCGGAAAGGAGGCTTCCTTCATCTTTAAGGATGCGTAAACGAGAACGCAGGTTATAGAAAAAGCTATTATTAAACTCCCCCTTCCCGGTTTCACAACTTTGGAATGCTTTCACCAAAGCTGTAATAAGGTCAGGCGCTCCCTCCTGTTCTTTTATTACCTGCCAGGGTGCGGCCCAGATAAGGGCCCGCCCAGCGCCTTTCCAGACAGTTACGGCCAGGCTATCGCGCCCGGTATCTTCTTTGGCGACTTCATCCAGGAGGCGACAGACCTCGGCATAGACCACCGTTAAAGGCGTTGTATAGTGGGTATAAACGATAGCTGCTGAGATAGTCCCTTTATTGACGGCTTTATATATACCCTCTATCCCCTCGAAACTCCTGGTATAAGTTTCTTTTAACTCCAGGGCTGCCGGCAAAGCCTTATCCAGAGGCAATAATCCCAGGACGTCGTCACCACCCGCAAAAACAGTAATGCCATCGTGGTTTTCAATAATCCGGGGTACTTCCCGGCTAAACCTGGCCAGAGCGGTACTTACCAAAGCCGGTTTATATTCCTGAAGTAAAGCGCCCATCCGGTCCCCATCCATCTTCAGCATGGCGTAGAAGGGTGAAGCCGGCGGCCCAAGTTGCTCCAGATCTTTTTGTAACTCAAGAGCCGGGTTGGCCTGTTCCATTTCTTTTTGTTTATTTTTCATCCACAGGCTGGTATTTTGCATGGCGTTTACGAAAAAGCAGTTACCATCCAGGGAGGAAAAACCCTTAGCCTCTGGATGATCAGCCAGGAAATGGGCTAACCTGCTAAACTGCCCGGGATCTTCGCGCCCGGCAGTCTGGAGCAAACTATCTGCTTTGATTGCATAGCTGGCAGCCCCGGCGGGGTTGGTCTGGAGGATGCCTGCCAGCCAGGGCACCGCCGCCAAGTAAGGCGTGGAGGGGTAATGTACAGGCAGCCGCCATCCCAATGCCTCTTGCGCCACCAGGGGGAAAAGTCGCTTCACCAGGGCGACAGCGCAGAGGCGCTCATCCTCACCTATCTCCAATTCCCCGGCCAGTTGCCTTAATGCTTCCCAGAACCTGTCCTGCTGCCGGTGCTGGCGAATACGGATAAAGCCGGATAGCTCCTGGCGGTTACCCATAAGGGTACATTTATCGCCCGGCTCCACGGCCGGTACCTGGCTGCGCCAGTTTTTTCGTCGTTCCAGCAGGTCGCTTGCTTTACTATTACCGATAACCCAGGCTGTTTCCCAGAAAGTCGCAAGCTGCCGTTCCCAGATGGCCCGGGTCCCGTTACCGAGATGGGCGACCGGGGCAACAAAATGCGTCCAAACTACAGCGGCCAGGCGCGACCAAGCTTCCTGTACAGCCATGACTGCTTGATTGGGGTCATACCCGGCCGGTATTTCCGCTTGAAAGCGGTTGGGCAAGGTGGCGATGAACGGCCCCTTCTCCACCGGCGATCCCTCGCTGTGTCTCTGAATGGCTGCCAGAAGGGGATCATGAAATCCTTCCTCAGCGTTTATGGTAACAGCCGGGAGAAGTATTTTCCCTCTAGCTTTTATTACGTTCAAGATGGCATGTCCGGCCAGGTAAGAAAGGATAAAAGATCCGGCCCAAAAATCGCGGGTCCGGCGGGCCCAAGCGACAAACCCCTGCACCGGCCCCAGGGTGAAATACAGGGTGTTCAAGGGATCTTCACCTCCAACCGTGGGGAAAAGCTGTTAAGGAAGGCATCGATTACCCGCCAATCCGGGTCAGGTTTCTGGGGCAGGTCCAGAGACACGCTATAGCGCATCTGCTTTCCGCCTGTCTGCATCAGGATTTGCTCGCCAGCAGGTAAAAAACGCGCCGGTATAAAGGTTAAAACGGCTGCATATTGCTGGCCTACCTGGTGGATGTGCAGCAAAAGGGGGCTGGTACGGCGTTCCAGGTTTGAGGTTCCTTTAACAGCTACATTCCGGCCCAACGACCGGAAGTAATAATTATGGGGCAACCCGAAAACCACCCGGCGCGGCGGGGCTTCAGGCCTCCGCCCCAAAGCAACCGCCAGGGCGTTATCGTGATCATCAGCAAAAAGCTGTTTCGCCCTTTCCCCCCAGGGAAGCCGGTGTTCCTGTCCTCCACCATGGGAGCTCCCGTAACTGCGATATCTGAGCATCTGCCGGCCAATTTTCTCCAGGAGATCTATGGGGTCACTGGCAGTATCGCTTATGATAATACGGCTTCTTTTACTCAGGGCCGAATATTCCGGTAGGGTTGCCGGCAGTGGCCCCAGGCTATCTAGGAAGCCCTCAATTGTTTGTTTCAATTTCTCCAATGTAGTTGGTGCTTGATATTTCTCTTCTCCATTTACTCGCAGGGATTCCAGGTTCAAAGAACCGTAACCCCGGCGCGAACGGGACCCGGCGCCTCCCAAAAGCCCCAGGGCCATGAGGGACAGGACCAGCCCCCGGGTATCAGGTTCACTCCCGGTGTCACGCCGGCGGGAAGTAAAGTAGAGGCGCAGGGTGAATCGAGATGCTGGTTTAATATATCCCCGTCTATTCCCCTTGTTCCCATCTAATACACCGTAGCCTAAATAAGCCGCGCCACTACTTCCCGGCCAAATTTGCCCGGGAGGTTGTTCGGCCATTTCATTTCCTGCTAGTTGAATCGTAAAGGCCCCCTGACCCTCAGTGCTGCCGAAAAGCCTATTCTCTTCCTCCTGCACTTGCTCCCACGAACCATATCTACCCAGGGATGTGGCTCGATACCAGAATCTTAATAACCCCTTCAGTGAAGGAGGTCTGAGCTCGGGGCGACTTTGGTCCGCTCCCGCCATAAAAAGGGGTGTCGCTACTTTATAAATCGCTTCCAGGACAATTTCCGCCAATCTCCTCTCCCCCTCCAACAGTAATCATTACCTATGATCTCATTCATCCTGGTAAAGTCGGAAACGGCAATGGGCAAATACTTTTCTTGTCTCCACCTTCCCATCGATATGCACTTCCTCAACTATTTTCCTTTCACTCGTAGAATATATCGGGTAACAACCATGTTGCCTGGCCCATCTCACCATAATATAGGTAGCACCAAAATCCCCCTGTATCAGAAGATAATCATCCTCCTGCGCCTTTATCGCCAGCCATTGCTTCAGGGGACGCAGATATGGACCTAACTCCGGGAGGTGAGGGGGAACATTGGACCAGAGTTGCTGCAAATCGCAGGGAAGATAGATAAAATTCTTGACGCCGAGTATTGCCGCTGCTTCCTGCTTCTGGAGAGCTGTTAATTGATGTGAGAATAACAGGTACATATTCGTCAAGTAAAACCACTCCAGGTTATTTTTATAAATCTCTAAAGGGTATTTCTGCTGGTAGCCGGGTTATCTCCGGAACTACCCTGTCCAGATCACCCTGGAAAAGCAGCGTCTTTATGCCTTCCATGTAACTGCGAGCTGCTTCAATATCCCTTTCGACATCGTAAGTTTGCCTGTGAGTTAGACCTTTAGTTTGCTCATCAAACCCTGCGTGGGCAATCCTATTGCGGATGTTGTTAATCTCTTTATAAAGGGAAAATAGCCGCCTGCAGTCGGAACCGCTAAATTCTAGTTTATATAACAACTTTTTGCCCTTTTCCCGGGCATTTTTCTCAGTTAAGTCTATCTTAATCCCCTCTTTCCGATAAATCTCCAACAACCTGGTGATTATGGATTCTGCTAGGCAGATATACCCGCTGGCATAACGTCGATGTTCAAAATGCCAGCCAGCCAGCCGGAATTGAAATTCGGCGTTGGAATTTATCCCCGAAAATGTTTTTATAAAATCATTTACGTAGGGCATGAGGTATTGGAAAACCGGGACTATAATATCACCACTCCTGGCTAGAATCCCCTTCATACGGTCAACCTCTCGTCTCAAGTCCGGTAGATAGTTGATATTAATGAGTTCCGAAATCTTCCGGGTTGGCTCGGCGATCGCGTTACCCGCGAGAAGTTCGGCCATAAGATAACCATTGCTGTAATTTAGGAAATCGTAAACAGCTTTTACCCATCTGGAAATCTCAAAAAGGATTTTCAGATCAACTACTGGTACATAACCCAGTTCCCTGCTCGCATCGAGCATACCATAATAGACACCACTGAGTTTTAATTGTCGTCGTAGCCGGAGGGTCTCAACAAAGTCTAGCATTATATACATAAACAGAGGTATGGAGCGGAAAGAATGGGTAATGTCCAGATAGATATCGTCATTGAGGCCCAATTCGTTGGCGATGTCCATGAAAACATGGATATTGTTCTGCAGCTCTTGCTGAGTAACGCCATAATCCATGAGATAGCATCTCGATCCTGCAACCGCAGAAGGGTTTATGCTTTTTAAGTAGTCATCAATTACCTCACCAACTCTATTAAGTTCCTCCCTTTTGACCATTGATCGACCTGCCCCGGATTGCTTGATTTTCTGCTCTAAAGCCTCGCGAAAGCCGATATCCCATTCTAAGCCGGCTTCTTCAACAAAATAATCGTAAACTACTTCCCAGATCGACCTGCCGGTTCCAACCAGATAAATTCGATCTACTTTAAGATGCCGGGCCAAGGCTGCCGCTATGAATGGAGTTTCATACTCTAGCCCCTCATCTTGAAATCTGTAGCTAACATTATCGTATTTTCGTTCCTCCATTTGCATATTTCTTAATCTACCGGTACCAATGGCTGATATGAGGACTCTGGCCATAGATTCTTCCCCTTTTCCTTTATTGCCTCAACAGATTGAATTATTACCAGGTACTTGTTAATCAACTTAGCAGGCCTCTTGTTTGGTCGGCGTCAGCGGGTGGGAACTTCCTTTTATCCCTTGCTGTTGCTATGTACCTGACTCAGGCACCCTGTACACCCAAACGCTATAAACTCTCGTTCATGAAAGTAAGAAGAGAATTCAGCAATCAAGACACTGCGCTCGATGGTGCCTGCCGGGTAGCCCAGCCATTCCCGCAACTTTTCATAAACACTGCGCAGCTGGTTGGCCACGGTCTGCTCCTTTTTATAAAGCCGGGCGGCAATGGCTCTATTGTCCAACCCGCGGCAGACGAGTTCGACTACTTCCCGTTCCGCCGGCGTCAGCCAGTGGCGGATGAACTCACCCTGGCGCTTGGCGCGCTCGTCGCGGGTTAACTTCTCGTACCAGGCCACTACCTCGGCGGGGTCATCCAGTTCGGTTACCGTCCGTACCAGCGTGCCTGCTTCCTGCCAGCGTAACACCGGTACAGGCACCAGCCAGACTTTCTCCCCCGCGGGAAGGTGCAGGCGGCGCCGGTCACCGGGCTGCCATCCTTCGGTAACCAAGTGCCAGACGCAATCTTCAGGTCCAAAGAGGAGCTGGGCCACGACCATAGCCATGATACCCATAACTTTACGGCCCCCGGAGACACACAGGTGAACAATAAAACCCTCTTGCCTGGCCCGGCGCACCTCACCGTACAGGGTACGCCACAGGGCTTGCAGGTCGGCATTATTACAAAAATCCCGTATCTTCTCCTGCCCGGCGGTCACCGGCACCGGCCGCAACTGGATGCCAGGGTAGAACCGGCTTCTAAATTCACCCGCTACCATGTCCATGGCTTTCTGCACGGCGGGATTCTCGGTGTAGACTACGGCCACCTCGCTAACGACCTGGCCGCCGGCAAGCAAGCGATCCAGGGTGATAGTTACCACCTGGGGTTCCACGCCCAGGGTGGCAATCAAGATTTCCCGGTTCTGCCTGTCTCTTCCTGCCGCGTTCATCTTTATCATACCTCCTGGCTGCGGGATAGCCAGGTCGCCCGGCTACCATTTTTTATAGTAGCCCGATACTAAAAATCACAGGGGTTGCATCATTGTGGTAAAGAAGTAATTCGCCACCAGGGGAGAATTTCCTCTTAAAAAAATGACCCGCCTACAAAAAACGGCGGGCATTAAGAAAGATGCGACAAAATGATATGATCAAAACTGCTCTTAGACTTTTATTCCGGTTGAAGCCAACAGGGTAAACCACTCGCCCATTACCAATGTATCGCTCATAACGAACCCGGCAGCCATTAATCCGGCTTTAACTCCCTCGGCTTTACCCCTGGAGATACCAGAGGCGATCAGCCTGCCGCCGGGTGTTAATACCCGGCGGGCTGCAGGGATCAAAGGCAGAATAATCTCCGCCAGGATATTGGCGATTACCACATCAAAGGGGCCCGCCACGCCCTCAAGCAGGTCATTAACCCTTACTTCCACCCGGTCGGTAACGCCGTTGCGGGTGACATTTTGCCGGGCTACCTCCACGGCAACCGGATCCAAATCTAGAGCCAGCACCGCTCCGGCCCCCAGTTTGGCAGCGGCCAGGGCCAGGACGCCGGTACCGCAGCCGACGTCGACTACCCTATCACCAGGCTGTAAAACCTTCTCTAGGGCCCGGAGGCTGAGGACAGTCGTCGGGTGGGTGCCGGTGCCGAAGGCCATCCCCGGATCAATTGCCAGGACCACTTCTCCCGCGGCCGGGGAATAATCCTCCCAGGAGGGCTTAATGGTCAACTTCTCCGTCACCCGCACCGGGTGATAGTATTGCTTCCACTTATGTGCCCACTCGGCGTCATCAGCCAGGCGGTAGGCCAGGGTCGCCGGTCCCGGGTCCAGTCCCATGGCTGCCAGGCCCTTGACCCTGGCTGTAATAGCAGCTGCCAGCTCTTCCCGCCAGGAGATGGCTGGTAGATAGGCCTTGACCCGTACCCCGGTTTCCGGGTAATTGGCCGGATCCAGGTCGTAAATCTCGCCATAGGGCTTTGACCATTCCCTGGTCAGGTCGGCGCTATCCTCAATGACTACCCCGTCGGCGCCATAACCTTCTAGAACCGCGGCTACAACTTCCGTGGCTTCAGATGTAGTTAGAACCTGTACCTCGATCCAGTGCATAGATTTATGCCGGGCTCCTTATCCAACAATATAGTTTTCCTCCTCAAATAGGGTTCTCTTGATGTTGCCAACCAATGCTTCCAGGGAGGCAAGTAAAGTCCGCGGGCCAGTTGGTTATCAATTGGTGGTGCACGCGCCGGCAACAGCCTTCAATTAATTAATTGCAACAACTTCAGGGTGCGCGCCAGCATAACCGCAGCCTCGGCCCGGGTAGCACTGTTGCCGGGTTTGAGCCTGTCCTGGGTGTCGCTGTGGATAATACCGGCAGCAATAGATATAGCCACGGCCTCCCGCGCCCAGGGGGCAATCTCCTGGCTATCGCTGAAACGCGGTAGGAGGCCGCCCGGTTTGGTGATATCTATTCCAGCACCTATACCGGCATCTGCATAACGGATGGGCGACGCACTGTTCCAATAGTCCGGGTTGCTCCTGGTTGGATTGATAATCCCGGCGTCGCCGGCGTCGATCGGGCTACTGCCGACGGGAGCGCTGGCCACGGCGCCGCCCGGAGTAACCAGGCTGCTGCTGGCATACCGGATCGCCCGCACCAGCAGGGCGGCGATCTCCTGGCGCGAAATGGCGGCGTCCGGCCGAAAGGTACCGTCATCATACCCTTGCACCAGGCCGGCAGCGGCGCCGGTATTAATGGCGGCTGCCGCCCAGTGGCCGGTAACATCGGGTAAGTTTGCCTTTTCAGCCCCGGTTTCCCCGCCGGACAAACCCAGGGCCCGCACCAGTAAAGCAGTGAACTCGGCCCGGGTCACCGGTTCCTCCGGATCAAAGTTCTGTTTTTCCCGGCCGGCGACAATCAGCCGGGAGGCCAGTTTGGCGACATCCCTTCTCGCCCAGTGGTCGGCCAGGTCGGGGAAGGCCTGATGATGTTTAAAAATAAAGTAAATACCATTACCCCGGTGCTTCACTACAGCTACAGCCCGCCCCTCGGTAAAGGTAAATACCACCGGCACCGGCCGGAGATCGCGGCGGACCGGATCGTAAAGAACTGCCGCTGCCGCCTCCGGGTCCGGGGTTCCTGCCAGGTTGATGCTCCGGCTGGTGTAGGTAGGAAACCCGGGTAACGCTATACTCTGCCCGCTACCGTCCACGCCCTGGACGGCAAAAAATACCGGGCCGGCCAGCAGTTCTCCGCGACCGTCACCGCTGGTTGGGAGACCAGGCTCTGCCCGCCCCTGCTCTACCGCCCCGGCAGAAAGGACTCTCGCCAGCGATAGCCTTTGAATTCTGAAGTCCAGGAATAGATTATCCAGATTGGTGCCCAAGCTGCCGGCAATGGTAGAAACATCCAGGCTCCGGACCGGCAGGCGCCAGGTAGCAAGGGCAGCCTGCAATTCCAGGCTGGCAGCGGGATTCTGGCGGGCCATCTGTTCCAGGACAATGGCGGGAATTCTGGCCACAAAACCATCGGCCGCCTCCCTGCCGGCCAGGGTATAAGTGTCGATCTCCCGGCCCTTCCTGCTTACCAGGGCAGCCAGCTTCCCGGCGTCGCAGGTTAAGGTCACGACGCCCTCCCGGGATGTCTCCCTCGCTTTGAGCAGAAAGTTACCAGGGGCTATCTGGATAGCGCCCGGGTCCGGTTCCACCGCTACCGGCCCGCCCTTCGGCTCGCCGCCGGATTTGTCAGTTGCCGGATCCGTTCCCCCGGACCCCCCATCGGCTCCCCGACTATTATCTCCCGGATCGCCGGGGGTATCACCAGGGTGATCATTCATCGCCGTGATCCGGATCTGGCAGGAGACCGGGCTGCTATATGTATAACCATCATAGACGATGAAAGTTACCGTCCGCGGGTCGGGAGCTGGGTCTTTGCTGCTATTACTATAGGTAAGGGAGCTCAGGACCGCCTGGTAGGCTTCCGGGGAAGCCGGGCCAGTAAGGGTTAAAGCTCCAGTGGCGGCATCATAATTGCTCAGGATAGCGCTGCGCTCCTGGCCGTTTTTCCCCTCCTCGTTAAGGCCCAGGCTATCCTGGTCAGGGAAGAAATTATCAGTAATCGCCACTGTAGCTCCCGCCAGGCTACCCCTGGCGCCGGCGGCGACGGTTAGGCCGGGATCAATAATCAGGGGTCCGCTACCCTCGCGATACTCACGACCGTTGGCGGCCAGTTCTTCGGAGAGCTGCAGGACGGGCGGCCCAGCAGGTATAATGGGAATCGTCGCCTGCGAGGGGGCTGAGTGGTGGGCCTCGTCCTGGGGGTCGACGACGGCATAGGTAAAATAGGCATCTGTCTCCCGGTCGGGGTCGGGAGTAAATTTAAGGTCAACGTAATTCTCGGACAGTGCCAGGGGCGGCGCCCCCTCCCCCACCGGTACGGGGGTCTCAGTTTCGGTAACCAGGGCCAAACGGCCCCCGGTAACGGTCAGGATGCGGATGCTGGTCGGGGGCGTACCCTGGGGGTCCTGTAAAATCGGTACTACCAGGCGGATGTTAGGTCTGGCAGCCGGGTAAGGTGAGCCGGCGACGATGGCTGCCGGGCGCGCCGGGTCGCCGGGATCGACCACCGTCACATCCCCGCCGGGGTCGGGGGCGGCACGGTAAACGGTGACCGTCACTGTGGCTATATTGGAATCCAGCCGGCCATCATTTACTTTGAAGGCAAAGGAATCCGGGCCGCTGCTATAAAGGGCGGGAGTATAAGTAAAAGCGCCACGCTGGGGATCTGTAAGGGTAACGGTTCCTTGGCTTCCCCCAGCTGTTAAACTGTAGGTCAGGCTGTCACCGTCGGCGTCGCGGGCCAGCAGGAAGCCGCCCACCGGGGTAGTATCAGCGGTGACGAAGGTTAAAGTTACCCCGGAAGGGATCCAGGCCGGGAGGGGTGTGCCGGATTTATGGCTACCAAGGGTAGCATTACCCTTGCCCGTGGCATCCAGGGCTACGCTACCCAAACCCTCATCCAGCCGCCAGTAGCCCACCAGGTGGGCATATTCCGGCTGACCCGGGGTAATCCCCCCATAGACCAGGTCAAGGATGGCCGCCCCGTCCAGGGCTTTATCCCACAGGCTGATCGCATCGATGGCCCCGTTCAGGGTACCCTGATTAAAATAATTATTAACCAGGTAACAATGGCCGGCGGCGCTACCCCAGCCGAAACTACCAGTCCGGTTGGCTTGTACTTCGCCGTTGACATAGATCATTTGGGAAGAAGTTGTCCCGGTAATGGCTACGTGCTGCCATTCTCCCGTTTTCAGGACATTGGCGGAGGTGGCGATTTCCGGATTATTACCGAATTTAAAATGGATGCTGGCGTCTCCATTTATATAACCTTTAAAACCGACGTGATAAGTTTCGTCATAATTATTGATAAAGTACATCTTCCGGCCGGGCTCAATTTTATTGACCCGCACCCAGAAGGCAGCTGTCAGGGCTTGCGTTAGATCAGGTACCGGGGGAGCGTAATTGGCGTACAGATACTGGTTTTCCCCGGTAAACTCCAGGGCCCAACCATAGCCCGCCACGGGGGCATGGTTGTCCGCTGCGTAAAGGCACGCCGGCGCAGAAAGGCAGGCTATTATGCTAAGGATGATGAGAAAAAGTAAGGTCGGCTGGCGATGACTGCGGGTAGAAGACATGAGCTACACCCTGGCTCCTCCGAAATGAGATGTGTAAGGTTGGAGGTGAGAGGTGGGAGGCTTGTCGAAACTGGCTGCGCCAGTTTCGGATTAAAGCTTGCCCGCCACTCATTTCTTTCCTTCGTTGGTGGTGATCCGCCACCATGGTCGGCTCCTCTGAAAATAGATCTTGGCCATTTACCTGCTGATCTGTTGCATCCGGGCCAAGACGCGGTGGTTCTCCTGGACCTTAAGGGTAATATCCTTAGCTGACTGAGAGGTGCGGGCAGCCAGGTCCCGGACCGCTTGGGCCACCACTGAGAAGGTACGGCCGTGCTCCCCGGCCCGGGCCGCCTCAATGGAGGCATTCAGGGATAAAATCTTGGTCTGCTCGGCAATATCGCCAATTATTTTCGCCACAGCGGCAATCTCATCCTGGAAGTGGCCGAGTTGTTGCAACTGGTCCACGATATAATTCTCTATGGCCAGTTGCATGTCAAAGATCACCCGTTTGGTAAAGGCCTCCAGCAAGCGCAGGCACAAATCGGGATCATCGCCGTGGTAGTGCCAGATAATACGGTGAATTTCACTGAGGTAGAGGCGATAGGTACCCAGGTACCATTTAGGGTAAAGGCCGATTTCTTGATGCTTTTTGCCGATACGCAGGCGGCCGTTTATGTATTCGCCAGAGATAGGGTCAGTCAGGCTGATAAAATAGGCCTTCTGGGTCTGGGACAACCGTTCGACGGTACTATGCTTTTTAATCATCTGCTCCAAGTAGGGGTACTGCATGAAGTGATCATAAAAGGTCTTGACCACCCCATCGGCTTCTTTGACGAAGATCTCCTTTTCGGCCTGCATGAGGGCCAGCTCGTCCTCACTGAGATTGAGGAAGCTTAGCTGTTCTTTCTGGGCGGTGTTATCAACCATTACCGGCTCGCTCCTTTTTCGTCGGGATAGAACATAGTTCGCCCTCGATAGCAATTTTCCTGCCGGAAATTAGTATTTATGGCCAAACTGACCTTTTCTCAGGATAGAACAGGGGACACGACGGCCGCCATAGTTGCCTCACCGGCTCCATCTGCCCGCCGTATCCCCTTTAAAAATACGCGGTCCCCTGCCCACAAGGCAGCTCCAGCTACTAAAGGAATTTAATGCCGCAGCCAGAAAACGGCCACTACCAGGGCTGCCAGCAAAATCCGGTACCCGGTAAAGAGCAGGTAACTTCCATGACGGAGATACTGAAGTAAGAATTTAATGGCCAAGAAACCAACTACGGCGGCCGTCAGCACCCCAACAATGAAGGCCAGGTTGACTTCATGAAGGGGCAAATCCTTTAATTTCAAGAGGGCCGCCCCGGCGATGATAGGTACGGACATTAAGAAAGAAAAGCGAGCCGCGGTCTCCCGGTCCATACCGGTAAGAAGCCCGGCCGACATGGTGATCCCCGAACGGGAAACACCGGGGATAATGGCCAGGGCCTGGGAGATGCCGACTATAATGCCGTCCATCAGGCTGAGGTCTTCCATCTGCCTACTTTTACGTCCCACCCGATCGGCCCACCAGAGACCGATACCCATCAAGGTCAATGTCAGGGCAATGAGTAAGGGTGAACGAAAAATAGTCTCCGCTTGCTTTTCAAAGAGCACCCCAAAGAGAGCCCCAGGGATAGAGGCGACAATTAAATACCAGAACAGGCGCCCGTCCTGGCTATGAGGCTGGCCCAACCCGCTAAGGACCAGTTCAATAATATCGCGCCAAAAGAAGGCCACTACAGCAATCAAAGTACCCAGGTGGAGGGCGACGTCGAAGGTTAACCCGGGGTCGGGCCAGCGGAAGAGCCAGGGCGCTAAAACCAGGTGGGCGGAACTGGAGATGGGTAAAAACTCACCCAAACCCTGGACCAGGCCCAGGACAATGGCCTGCAGAACATTCATGATCATACGCTCCTTTAGTGGTGTCAACTACAGACCAAGTTTATCTTCCCTTCCTGCTGGTGTCAAGATCCTTTGCGTCCCAGCGGGAAAAGGTGGCAGCGAAGATTACTCGGCTCCAGGTGTTAGGGGTGCCCTTGATTTAGTTTACGGTGACCCGGTCCTTGAGGTCGGCGAATTTCTTAGCGCCGATACCGGAGACATTCTGCAGGTCTTCGATGTTGCGGAAGGGGCCTTTCTGGTTGCGGTAATCCAGGATACGCTGGGCCAGGGTAGGGCCAATTCCCGGCAGGCTGTCCAGTTCCTGCAGGGTGGCGGTATTAATATTCACCTTACCGCCGCTATTAACCGGGGTGGCCCCGGCCGTAACACCGGGAGCGGCGCCCGGGCCGGAACCAGGGGCCGGCAGGCTGCCGGTACCCACCGCTGCTATGGCTTCACCCTGCCTGGGAACCACAATCTGCTGGCCGTCGTTTAAGGGAGCTGCCAGGTTCAGGGCATTAGCATTGGCCTCCGGGAGCAAACCCGCCAGGTTAACAGCCTCATTAACCCGGGCGCCGGCGGGGAGTTCATAAACCCCGGGCAGCTTGACAGCGCCGGTTACGTGGACCTGGATGGTACCCTTCTTTTCCCCGACGGCTTTCTGGTCGGGGGCAGTACCCACCCCTGCCCCCGGGGTCTTATCTCCCACCTTATCCCCCGGCACGACCTGGGGTAAAGAAGCCGCTTCCCGGTGACTCTGCCAGCGGCTGTATTGCATCCCAGCCCCAAAAATAAGGGCTACCGCCAGGGCGGCGGCCAGCCAGCGGACCCGCCCGTCCCATTCCCACATAGTACCACCTCGTCACCATACTTTTCCTCCTGCCATAAAATACGACTTCCACAGCTTTATTCCTGCCAGGTGTGGCAAATTTCGCCATGGGAAAATAAAAACCGCCCTGCAGGGCGGCCAGGCCGGGAAAGAGCCGGGGTGCTAACTCGAGTGATCAAGGAGTACCGGTGCCCCCGAATCATGCTTCCCTTCGGCCTACTAATTAACGGAAAAAGATCAGGGTGTCCAGGATAAACAGGGGGATGAGGATGCCCACCGACCAGGCCATGTAGCCGAAGAAACTGGGCATGCGGATGTTGTTCTCCTCAGCTATTGACCGCACCATGAAGTTAGGGGCATTGCCAATGTAGGTATTAGCGCCCATGAAGACGGCACCGCAGGATACGGCGGCCAGCATTTCGGTGCCGATCATCCCCAAGGTAGTCTGGACGCCGCTTAACGCCCCCAGGCTGGTGGCCGTTGTTAGGAATACCAGGTACGTAGGGGCATTATCGAGGAAGCTGGACAGGGCACCGGTAGCCCAAAAGAAATGGGCCGGCTGTGATAAGCCCAACTCTGCCCCGCGGGCGTGGAGGATGGCCAGGGCCGGGATCATGGTCATAAAGATACCGGCAAAGAGAGTGGCTACCTCCCGGATGGGACCCCAGGTAAAATTATTATCTTGACGAATCCTTTTGGAAGTGGTTTTCCAGGAAAGGAAGGCGGCCAGGAGGATGGCCGGGTCACGAATAATATTGGTGTAAGGGAGGACAATGGGCCCGCTACCATGCCGGTACAGGGCGATACCATAAAGGGCACCTGTTTGCTGGTCAGCGAAGGCCGGGTTCTTGGCCAGAATGCCGCTTAAAATTACCGCCCCGACGATCATGGCCAGGTAAATCAGGTTCGGCAGCCCGTCGACCCGCAGGGGATCATGCTTCTTAATTGTTCTGGGAACACTTTCTTTACGGTAGAAGAAACTATCCAGGAAATAAAGAAAAAGCAGCAGGATTAGCACATTAAATCCCATGGGGAAAATCAACCGCATCGTCCAGAAAAAGGGTACGCCCCTTAAATAACCCAGGAACAAGGGCGGATCACCCACCGGCGTCAGGGCGCCGCCGATATTGGCTACCAGGAAGATAAAGAAGATAACGATGTGGGCCTTATAACGCCGCCACTCATTGGCCCGCAGCACCGGCCGAATCAGGAGCATGCTGGCACCGGTGGTCCCAATCCAGCTGGCCAGAATCGTGCCTACCAGCAGTAACAGGGTGTTGACAGCTGGTGTACCCCGCAGGGTCCCCCGCAGGATAATCCCTCCCGAGACTACAAATAAACCGAAGAGGAGAATAATAAAGGGTACGTAATCCAGGAGAATAACCTCCAGGGCTTGAAAAAAGGCCGTCCCAGTACCAAAGGCGATCAAAAAGGGAATAAAAAAGGCCAGGGCCCAGAAGGCGCTTACCTTCCACATGTTATGTTCCCACCAGGGGCCGTTGACCAGGGGCCAGATGGCAATGGACAGCAGCATCCCCACAAAGGGTAACACGCTCCAGAGGGGTAAAGCATGTCCCAGATCATAACCCCCAGCTGCCCAGGCTGCCCCACTAAAAGCCAGCAACAGACCCGGAAGTAGCATTACCGTTGTGACCAGGCGCTTTATTCCCATCCCCATCCATCCCATCCACTTTTTTCTACACTTAAATCAACCCGGCGCAGCCTTGATTAATACGTAAGTATTCCATCCTATCTTCACCTGGATTTCCAGCCCGGCGCTATCTGACGGGAAACCTAACTCGCCCGCCGGGCGACGACGTTAACCAGTTTATCCGGGACCACGATGATCTTGACCACCTGTTGCCCGGCCAGCAGGGCGGCCATCTTATCCTGTTTCAGGACCAGTTCTTCTATCTTCTCCCGCTCCAGCCCTGCCGGCACCTGGAGGCGATCCCGCACCTTACCATTAATCTGCACCACCAGGGTTACTTCCTCTGCTGCCAGGGCCGCCGGGTCATACTGGGGCCAGGCTTCCAAATGAACGCTCGCCCGGCCGCCCAGGCCCTGCCAGAGTTCCTCGGCAATATGGGGGGCAAAGGGGGCCAGGATGGTAACCAGCTTCCGTAAAACCTCACCCATGAGAGCAAGATTTTGCTCCTGCTCCGGAACGCTATCTTGATAACGATAGCAGCCGTTGACCAGTTCCATAATAGCGCTGATGGCGGTGTTAAAGTTAAAGCGCTCCTCGACATCCGCGGTTACTTTCTTGATGGTGGCGTGGAGGAGGCACCAGAGCTCCCGGTCGGCATGGTCTTTGATGCCTAGGGGGCCGCCGGCCTGACGTACTGCCTCGGCATAAGAGGCCACCAGGCGCCAGACCCGGTTTAAAAAACGATAACAGCCCTCCACCCCCTGGTCGCTCCACTCCAGGTCACGCTCCGGCGGGGCGGCAAAGAGGATAAAGAGGCGTGCCGTATCGGCGCCGTAGCGGTCGATTATCTCCTCGGGGCTGACGATATTCCCTTTGGACTTGGACATCTTGCTGCCTTCCTTGAGGACCATACCCTGGGTCAGGAGGTTCTGGAAGGGCTCCTCGACCCCCACCAGGCCGAAGTCATAGAGGGCTTTGGTAAAGAAACGGGCGTACATCAGGTGCAGGATGGCGTGTTCCACCCCACCGATGTATTGATCCACATTCATCCAGTAATCGACCTTATCCCGTTTAAAGGCCTGTTCCTGGCTGTGGGGGCTGGTATAGCGCAGGAAATACCAGGAGGAGCAGACGAAGGTGTCCATGGTATCCGTCTCCCGCCGCGCCGGGCCGCTGCACTGGGGACAGGTGGTCTGGACGAACTCCGGGCAATAGGTCAGGGGTGACTCCCCGGTGGGCCGGAATTCCACCCCTTCCGGCAGGAGGACCGGTAGGTCTTCCTCCGGTACCGGGACGATACCGCAGCGGTCGCAGTAGATCATGGGTATGGGCGCACCCCAGTAACGCTGGCGGGAAATAAGCCAGTCCCGCAGGCGGTAGTTGATCCGTGCTTTACCCTTACCAATGCTCTCCAGGTAAGCGGTAACCTTCCGGATACCCGCCTGGTTGGGGACGCCATCAAAAGGGCCGGAGTTGAACATGACGCCGTCGGCGACATAGGCAGCCGTCATAGCAGCGCCGTCCAGTTCCCCATCGGCGGGCCGGATTACCGCCTTGACGGGCAGATTATACTTACGGGCAAACTCAAAATCCCGCTGGTCGTGGGCCGGCACCCCCATAACAGCGCCGGTACCGTATTCCATCAGGACGTAGTTGGCAATCCAGATGGGTACCCGCTCGCCATTCACCGGGTTGATGGCATAGGCGCCGGTGAAGAGGCCCTCCTTTTCCTTATCCGTGGCTGTGCGATCCAGGGCGCTCAAATAGCGTGCCGCCTGGACGAATTCCGCCACCGGATCGGCGTAAGGCGTCCCGGCGGTCAACTCCTCGACCAGGGGGTGCTCGGGTGCCAGAACCATATAGGTAACCCCGTAGAGGGTATCCGGCCGGGTGGTATAGACCGGGATCTCCTGGCCGCTACCCGCGACGGTGAAGATTACCTCGGCACCGGTACTCTTGCCGATCCAGTTCTCCTGCATGATTTTAACCTTATCCGGCCAGCCGGGGAGCTGCTGCAAATCCTCCAGCAGGCGATCAGCATAGGCGGTAATCCGGAAAAACCACTGCTCCAGGTCTTTACGCATTACCGGTGTGTGGCAACGCTCGCAGGCGCCGTCCACGACCTGTTCGTTGGCCAGAACGGTGGCACAGGAGGGGCACCAGTTGACGGCAGCCTTTTTACGATAGGCCAGGCCATGTTTATACATCTGCAGGAAAAGCCATTGGGTCCAGCGATAATAATTGGGGTGACAGGTGGCTACCTCCCGCTCCCAATCATAGCTGATGCCCATAGCGTGGAGCTGGCGGCGCATGTTGGCGATATTGCTCCAGGTCCATTGCGCCGGCGGGATACCCCGGTGGATGGCGGCATTTTCCGCCGGCAGGCCGAAGGCGTCCCACCCCATGGGATGCAGGACGTTGTAGCCCCGCATGCGCTTGATCCTGGCGACAACATCGCCGATGGAGTAGTTGCGGACGTGCCCCATATGCAGGTTACCGGAGGGATAAGGGAACATCTCCAGGCAGTAAAACTTGGGCTTGCCGGGATCCTCCGTCACCCGGTACAGGTCGCCGGCCTCCCAGCGCCGCTGCCACTTAGGTTCAATTTCTTTGAAATTATAGCGTGCTTCCATCAGTGTCACTCCAGACTACCAGACTCATTCGTTTGCAAGAGCCACCTTCCGGGCATCGCCCCAGAGGCGTTCCAGGTCATAGAAACGGCGCTCTTCTTCAAGGAAGATGTGCACCACCACAGCACCGAAATCTAACAATACCCAGCGGGCCGCGTCCAGGCCTTCCCGGTGCAATAGTTCTACCCCGGCCGTTGCCAGGCTCTCCTCCACCTGGTTGGCAATGGCCTGTACCTGGACGGTGGAGGTACCGCTGGCGATGACGAAGTAATCGGCAATGAGGGTGATGCCCCGGAGATCAAGGATAACCGGCTCGCGTCCCTTTTTCTCCTGCACCGCCCGGGCTGCCAGTTGGGCTACCCGGCCTGCATCCATCAAATCTCGACCCCCTCCGCTAAAAGTATATAGTTCCTGGCTTCGACTGTCGCCGGGTGTAGGGGCTGCCCCTTGCCCAGGAGATAAAAAATACTGGATTCAAAGGCTTTCAGAAGGGCGGCCTGCAGATCCGTCCCGGCCAGGCGGCGCAGCTCTGCCACCCCGGGGAAACGGCGCTCCGGTTCAATGGCATCGGCCAGGTAAATAATCTTATCCAGGGTGGTCATAGCAACGGCTCCCACCGTGTGCCGGGCGACGGCCTGGAGGATGGCCCGATCCACCAGTCCCAGGTCCTGTTTAAGCAACAGGGCGCCTACCGGGCCATGGAGTAAAACAGGGAGCCGCCGCTCCAGTTCACAGGTCACCAGGCCGGCCCGGGTGGCCAGGGCCAGTAATTCCGGTCCCGGTAAATCCCGGGCATAATCGTGTAACAGGCCCGCCAGGCGGGCCTGTTCTGGATCGACCTTGTTTTGGTTTGCCAGTTGGGCAGCCGTCGTAGCTACCCCCAGACTATGCCGGTAGCGCTTTTCCGGTAGCCTGGCGGCCAGGATTTTTTGATAATCAATCATTGTTCCTGCTCCGCTTTCCTTCTGCGAGGGAGCCGCTGTTAACAAAAACCCCCTATTATAGCAATAGGAGGTTAGAGATGCCTGCGGCTTTAAAACCTAGGAACGGGCCCGGGCTTCGTTGACGGTCAGAATACGGCCGCCCAGTTCAGACCCATTCATAGCGGCGATCATCTGATCGGCGTCCGCATCATTTACTTCTACGAAGCCAAAGCCCCGTGACCTGCCGGTCTGCCGATCGGTAATAATCCGCGCACTCAACACTTCGCCGTGGGAGCCAAAGGCCTGCGCCAGTTCTTCTTCACTGGTAGACCAGGGGAGGTTACCCACGTACAGGGTACGCACCAATGCCATTCACCTCTTCTTAAATGTTATTAGTAGTATACAGTCCTAGCCCTTATCGTATACACCGTCCGGCCGGGGCCGGTATAATCCCCGGGAACAGATATACTCTTCTACTGCTTCCGGCAGCAGGTATTTTATGGGTTGATTATTCTTTACCCGCCAGCGGATGTCAGTAGATGATATGGCCAGAGCCGGGACTTCAATGAGATGAATTCGGTGCCTACCCTCAACCGGTAACTGGGGCCGGGATTCCTCGAGCCGGTTCAGCTGAAAACCAGGTCGCGTGGCAGCAATAAACTGGCATTCACGCAGGAGCCTGTCGACATCCTTCCACGTCAAGATTTCCAGGATAGCGTCGGCACCGGTAATAAAGTAGAGCTGGGTCTGGGGGCCATACGCCCGTCGAAAGGCACAGATTGTGTCGACGGTGTAAGAGTAACCCTCCCGGTCAATCTCGCTCCGGGAGACTTCGAAATAAGGGTTGCTGGTGGTGGCCAGCACGGTCATTTGATAGCGGTATTCCGCCCTGGTGACCTGGTAGTCCTTTTTATGGGGAGGGCGCCCGGAGGGCACAAAGATCACCTTATCCAGGGCAAACTCCCAGCGGGCTGCTTCGGCCGTCACCAGGTGACCGTAGTGGATGGGATCAAAGGTTCCCCCCATAATCCCTACCCGTCCGGGACGGGTAACTGAATTCATCATTACCTCCAGATTCCCTATGCTGTTATTTTAACAATTACTGACGGATCTGTCCACTACCAAAGATAATATACTTAAAAGTTGTTAGCTGCTCCGGTCCCATGGGGCCCCGGGCGTGGAGTTTCTGGGTGCTGATACCGATCTCGGCGCCAAAGCCAAATTCGTAACCATCGGTAAAACGGGTTGAGGCGTTGACGTAGACGGCGGCCGCGTCCACCCGGGCCAGGAATTCCCTCGCCCTCTGGTAATTGGTGGTCACAATGGCTTCCGAGTGTTTGGTACCGTACCGGTGGATATGCTCCAGGGCCTCCCCAAAGCTGCCGACAACGCGAATGGCCAGGATGAGATCCAGGTATTCTGTAGCCCAATCGGCTTCAGTAGCAGCTTCCGCCCAGGGGATGAGGGCCCGGGTACGCTCACACCCCCGCAGGGTGACACCCTTTTCCTTTAAGGCCGTTGCCAGGGGCGGCAAGAACTCGTCCGCCACGTCCTTGTGCACTAGCAGGGTTTCCATAGCGTTACAGACGCCGGGACGCTGGGTTTTGGCGTTAACGACGATCCGCCGGGCCATCTCCAGGTCAGCCTCAGCGTCGACATAGACGTGGCAGTTGCCGACACCGGTCTCAATGACGGGTACGGTGGCGTTTTCCACCACCGCCCGGATGAGGCCGGCGCCGCCCCGGGGAATGAGGACGTCCAGGTAATCATGGGCCCGCAGGAGCAGGTTGACGGCCTCCCGATCGGTAGTTGCGATTAACTGGATGGCCCCCTCGGGTGCCCCCGCTGCCGTAGCCGCCCGGCTGATGACCCCGGTCAGAGCCTGGTTGGAATAAAAAGCCTCGGAACCGCCGCGTAGGATGACGGCATTGCCGGTCTTTAAACAGAGGCCGGCGGCGTCCACGGTGACGTTGGGCCGGGCCTCATAGATAATGCCGATCACCCCGAGGGGCACCCGGATGCGGCCGATCTGCAGGCCGTTGGGCCGGGTCCACATGGAGGTCACCTCGCCGACGGGGTCGGGCAGAGCTGCCAGCTCCCGCAGGCCGGTGGCCATATCCCGGATGCGTTTTTCGTTCAGGAGCAGGCGATCCAGGAGGGCCCGGGAAAGACCCTTTTCTTCCCCGGCAGCCATATCCCGGGCGTTAGCCGCCAGGATTTCCGCTTGCTCCTCCTCCAGGGCCCGGGCCATGGCCAGCAGGGCGGCGTTCTTCTGGTTCGTCCCCAGGCCGGCCAAAATCCTGGCTGCCTCCCTGGCCCGGCGGCCTTTCTCCTGCACTTCCCGGGCTATATCCATCATAACCGCTCCTTTCCCCTATCCCAGGACAATCAAGTTATCCCGGTGGACGATTTCGTCGTAATCCTTATAACCTAAGATTTCGCCAATCTCGCCTGTTTTCCTGCCTTTAATTCGCCCAATAGCCGTAGCCGGGTAATTGGTCATTCCCCGGGCTATCTCTTTACCAGCGGGATCAACGATACTGACAATGGCCCCCTGTTCAAAATCTCCTACCACTGCTGTGACGCCGCCGGGGAGGAGGCTCTTACCATTTTTGCAGATGGCCCGGGCCGCCCCGGCGTCAACCTGGATCTGGCCCTGGGCGGCCGGGGCGTAGGCCAGCCAGCGCTTCCTGGTATGGGCGCGATGTTCTCGGGGCAGGAAGATGGTCCCTACTTCTTCACCCCGGAGGATGGAACTGATCTGGCCGGTGTGGATACCGCTGGCGATGACTACCGGAATGCCGAAGCTGGTAGCCAGCCGGGCAGCCTGAATCTTGGTAGCCATCCCCCCCGTCGCCCAGGTGGAACCGGAGCCCCCGGCCAGGGCTTCTATCTCCGGCGTAATCTCGGTAATACAGGGGAGCAGGCAGGCTCCGGCATCGGTGGCGGGATTGGCGGTAAAAAGACCGCCGGTGTCAGTAAGGAGAAAAAGAATATCAGCATCAATCAACCCGGCCACTAGGGCGGATAGGGTGTCATTATCGCCGACGCGGATCTCCTCTACTGCCACGGTGTCGTTTTCGTTGATAACCGGTATGACGCCGTGCCGCAGCAAGGCAGCCAGGGTATGGCGGGAATTGAGGTAACGGGTCCGGTCGGCCAGGTCATCCCGGGTTAGCAGTACCTGGGCCACCAGCAGGCCGTAATCGCTGAAGAATTTTTCATACATGTGCATGAGCAGTCCCTGGCCCACGGCAGCGGCAGCCTGTTTTTCCGGCAGGGTCCGGGGTCTTTCTTTTAACCCCAGCCGGCCCATCCCGGCCCCCACGGCGCCGGAGGTCACCAGGACTACCTGGCGGCCGGCGTTGACCTGGTCGACCAGTTCGCGCACCAGGCGTTCCATGCGTTCCAGGTTTAGTTTGCCCGTTTTATGGGTCAGGGTGCTGGTACCGACCTTCACCACCAGCCGCCGGGCCTGGCCCAGGGTCCGCCGGCACTCCTCCTCTGTCAAACCCCCTCACTCCTCCACATACTCGAACTCATACTTGCCGATGCGGATAGTGGCGCCGGCGGTGGCACCGGCCCGCCGCAGGGCTTCGTCAACGCCCTTTTCCTTCAGGTAAGCCTGCAGGCGCCGCAGGGCTTCCTCGTTATCCAGGTAGGTCATGGCTACCCGGCGCTCGATGGCTGGGTTCCTGACGACAAAAGCACCGCCTTCACGTTCAATGGATAATTCCTCCGGCGCCACGATGGTTACTTTTTCTGCCTCTTCCTCAAGGGCGGTTACCGGCGCCGGCGGGGGCAGGGTATCCAGGAGGCCAGCCAGGTGATAGAGAAGGGCGTTAATACCCTCTCCCGTAGCAGCGGCAATGGGAAAGATCCGGTAATCTGGGCCAAGTTGTTCTTGTAGCAAGGCCACCTTTTCCTCGCCACCGGGGAGATCCATCTTATTGGCGGCTACCACCTGGGGCCGCTGGGCGAGTTCCGGGTTGTAATGGGCCAGCTCGTCATTGACCGTCTGCCAGTTGGCCAGGACCTCTTTTGCCGGGTGGGTGATATCCAGGACATGGACCAGGACCCTGGTCCGCTCGATGTGGCGCAGGAATTTCAAGCCCAGGCCAGCCCCCTGATGGGCCCCAGCGATCAGGCCGGGAATATCGGCCACGACGAAGGACTTCCCGTCCTCCAGGCGCACTACCCCCAGGTTGGGTGCCAGGGTGGTGAAGGGGTAAGCAGCGATCTTGGGCCGTGCTGCTGAGATGCGAGCCAGAAGGGTTGATTTGCCAGCATTGGGCAGACCTACCAGACCGGCATCGGCCAGAAGCTTTAACTCCAGACGCAGCCAGCGCTCTTCTCCGGGCTCGCCCTTCTCGGCAAAAGCCGGGGCGCGGTCGGTGGGCGAAACAAACCGGGCGTTACCCCGGCCCCCCCGGCCCCCGGCGGCCACTACCACCTGCTGGCCGTCGACCACCAGATCGGCCAGGACCTGGCCTGTGGCCGCGTCCCGAACGACCACCCCGGCCGGCACCCGCAGGATCAGATCCGGGGCGCTGCGACCATGGCGATCCTTCCCCTGGCCGTGCTGGCCCCGCTCCGCCCGGTAATGGGCGCGGTAGCGGAAGTCGACCAGGGTACGCAGGCCGGCGTCGGCCTTGAGGATTACGCTGCCGCCGCGACCGCCGTCGCCGCCGCTGGGACCGCCCCGCGCAACGTATTTCTCGCGCCGGAAGGCGACGATACCATTACCGCCGTCGCCGCCCTTGACGTAGATCTTGGCTTCATCATAAAACAAAGGGGGTATCGCTCCTCAAAATGAGATATGAGATGTGGGAGGTGAGAAGTGGGATTTTTGTCGAAACTGGCTGCGCCAGTTTCAGATTAAAGCTTTCCCACCTCTCATTTCTTCCCTTCGTTGGCGGCAGCTCGCCACCATGGGTGGCTCCTCAAAATTAAATGGAGTTTTTCCGCAAGAGGATGCTTAAATCACCTGTTTCGGGTTGCCAGTTGAAGGGTACTTGCTGCCTGCCCGCCAGGGTGGCTGCCGCCTCCGGCGGGGGTGGTGTAACCGGTACGGGGATATGGAATTGCAGGCGATAGCCGTCCCTTGCTTCTGTCAGGGTGAAGCTGAGGGTATCCCCGCTGCACAGGGCCAGGGCGAGATCCCAAGCAGTTGCCCAGAGCTCCGCCAGGTCCCCCGGTTCCAGGGCCTGGTTTTCCAGCCGGGTCTCGATTTTAACCTCCGGGGTAATACCCCTGGCGGTAGCCCCTTCAATTCTGGTCAGGGTGATTAGGGCCAGCTCCGGCTGGAGGAGGCGCATAATCTGACCCAGCTGTTCCATTTGATCAATTGCCTGCCGCAGGTAAGCCAGGGCCCGGTCGCTTTTCTGGAGCTGGATATAACCCGAAATAACCTGCAGGTGATTGAGAAAGTCATGCCGCTGCCAGCGTAGCAGGGGGATAATCTCGGCGGCCTGCCAGGCCATAGTCACCCCTCCTTCAGGTGGACACCAGGCGATACCAGAAACCCCTGGATCTAACCAGGGGTTTCTGGAGAACATCGTCGAACCGCTCATCGTGGAGCCGGGCTTCAGGCGTAAACGCTGACCTGTTTCTTTTCGCGTCCTTTACGCTCAAAATGCACTTTGCCATCAATGAGGGCAAAGATGGTGTCGTCTTTACCAATGCCTACATTCAGGCCCGGATGAATCCGCGTTCCCCGCTGCCGGACGATGATGTTGCCGGCCTTGACCAGCTGGCCGTCCTGCCTTTTCACGCCCAGGCGTTTGGCTTCGCTGTCGCGACCATTACGGGAGCTACCGACACCTTTTTTATGGGCAAAGAGTTGTAGATCGATCAACATTGAGACCTACCTCCTTCAATAAGATGCGGTCGCACCTGGCTACACCAGGTACAGATTAAAACCTGTCGAACTCTCATTTCTCCCAGTAGTAGTGGCTCGTTCACAAGGATGTTAGCTCCCCTGGGTGAGCTTGCCACAATCCGCTGTTTTATACTTCTTATATTCTACTCGCACGTGTTGAGCATAATCGGTAGCTATGGCTTGTAAACCAATCTCCAAGGTTCTAAGAATGACCCCCGCAGTGCCGGCCCCGGCGGGGCTCAGGCCGTCCGGGACAAGGCATTGCAGGTCTCCTTCCCTGAGGGTGACTACGGGCTCCTTATTTTCCTTTTCCAGGTATCGCAGGTGTTCTTGTAGACTCAAAACGGTCGTCTGGGCCAGGGCCGAAACAGCGGCGCAGACGATATCCTCTCCTTTTATCCTGTAACCGGCGTGGCCGGTAACGGTAAAGCCCCGGAGGTTACCGTCCTTCCCCTGCCAAAAAGTAACCCGAATCATTGGACCTCGATTTTTTCAATCTGCAGCTGGGTAAAGGGCTGGCGATGGCCCTGTTTACGCCGGTAGTTTTTCTTGGGTTTGTACTTGAAGACAATGATCTTTTTGGCTTTGCCCTGATCTTTTACGGTAGCAGTTACGATAGCACCAGCTACGTAAGGGTTACCTACCTTCAGGTCGGCCTCCTCGCCCACGGCCAGGACTTTATCCAGGACGACCTTTTCCCCGGCGGCCGCCGGCAGCTTCTCCACCCGCAAGGTATCACCCTCGCTGACGCGGTATTGTTTGCCGCCGGTCATAATAATGGCGTACACAGCAATTCCTCCCAAGCTAAGACTCGCCGCTGCCAGGTACCCGCTGGGTTTTACCACCCGGAGCGTGCGGTTTAAAACTCTGGTACCATGCTTTCTGCAGTGTAACATATCTTCCCATTAAGTGTCAAGCTTCGGCCAGCAACCGCGCCCGGGCGTAAGTGCGAAAGACCCGGGTAATCTCCACCGGCACCTCCCGGCCCAGGAAGGCGGCACCACCGGAGATATTCAACACAAACCCCCCCACCCGGGCAATACCATCGCCGCCGTTACCCGTATGCACCCCTTCCACCGTAACCTGCAGGACCTGGCCGACCTTCACGGGCGTCGCGAGTTTGGCGATTTCCTCCGGGTCGTTTAATTCCCGCAGCCGCACCTCTTCCAGGTGCAAGCTCTCCTTACCCTTGATAATCAGCTTCTTGCCGACCCGTCGCTCTAGGGTGCGCAGGCTGGCCCCGCCTACACCGATGAGGGGGGCCGCCACGGCCGGGTTGGCCTCCACCAGAATGGCCAGGGCCCGGCTGTTGGCCGCCAGCTGCAGGAGCTCCTTGCGGGCCTTCAGGGTCATTGTTTCGGCGGAGAGGATCTTGCCGGTCCCGTGGCAGTAGGGGCAATCTTGCTGCAGGACACTCTCGAGCCGCTGCTGCGCCTTTTTCCTGGTCATTTCCAGCAGCCCCAGGCGGGTAAAGCCTAGGATCTGGGTCTTGGTCTTATCTTTAGTCAACTCACCCTCCAGGACTTTAATGACCTGTTCCCGGTGGAGGGGATTATCCATATCAATAAAGTCGACCACAATAATACCGCCGATATTGCGTAGCCGTAACTGGCGGGCCACCTCAACGGCGGCTTCTAAATTGGTAGTCAAAACCGTCTCGGCCAGGTTGTGGCGGCCGACATACTTACCGGTATTGACATCAATGGCCGTCAGGGCTTCCATCTGGTCGATAATCAGGTAGCCGCCGCATTTGAGCCAGACTTTCCGCTTCAAGGCCTGCTCCACCTGGTTATGGACCCCGTAGATAGCAAAAAGGTCGGCGTGTTCCCTTAAAACCACCCGCTTACGCAGGTCAGGGGCCCGGTCGGAGAGGACCTCGAGGACCTTGGTGTAGGTGGCGGGAGAGTTGACCAGCAGGTGGTTAACATCGTCGGCATAGAAATCCCGCAGGATACGCAGGGAAAGCTCGATGTCGTGGTGAATCAGGCGGGGAGCTTTCCCCCGCCGGGCCACCTGCCGGATACGCTTCCAGGTGCGGGTAAGGTTCTGGCAGTCTTCCTGGAGCTCTTCCTGGCTAGCGCCGGCGGCCACCGTCCGGACAATCAGGCCCATACGCCGGGGTTTTACCGTCCGGGCCAGTTTCTTCAGCCTTTCCCGCTCTTCCTCATTGTTGATACGGCGGGAGACACCGACATAATTAACCGTGGGCATGAGGACCAAGTAACGGCCTGGCAGGGTAATCTGGGTCGTAACCCGGGCCCCTTTGGTACCCTGGGGTTCCTTGGTTATCTGAACCAGGATCTCCTGGCCCTCCCGGACGACGTCGCTAATACGCCGCCGGGAACGGGCAACGAACTCTCCTTCCAGGGCCTCGATGCCGCTGGTGTCGTCGACAAAGAGAAAGGCGTTTTTCTCCAGGCCGATATCAACGAAAGCCGCCTGCATACCGGGCAGCACGTTGGCCACCCGGCCTTTATAAATATTGCCGACGAGGCGCTGATTGCTATCCCTCTCCAGATAGATTTCCATCAACCGGCCGTCTTCCAGGAGGGCCACCGCCGTCTCCTCGGCGTCAACCTGAATTAATATCTCTTTGAGCACCCATCTCTACCTTCTCATATTAAATCCTCGGGGGCCAGAAGGTCATCGCCCCGGCGGGCGAAGAGGCCGGTACGGGTAATCCGTACCGGGACCTCCCAGTCAAGGGCCTGCAAAACCTCTTCCGGCCGGACGCTCCCGGCCGGGCTGCACTGGAGGAGCATGACCAGGTCCGGCGCGGGTGCCAGGGTTAGCTCCAGGATACCCGGGCGAATATCCTTGACCCGGGGGCGGCCGTCTTTACCCGGCCGGCTTACTGGGATCTCCGGCCGGGCCAGTAAAGCCTCGACCCGCTGCTCCAGCTCCCCGGGGTCTACTGCTGCCAGCCAGCTAACTCGGTAGACGGCTACGTCGATAACAGCCGTCAGGGCCGGGGCCCCGGCTGGTATGGCCTGGATCAGCAGGATTGCCAATCCTGGAGGCAGCTGGGCCTGGAGTTCCTTCCGGACCCGGCCTGGCTCCCGGTCTGCCGTCAGTTCTACATCTAGGTATTCCGCCAGGCTCGCGACACCTACGGCCAGGGCCGGGCCGAAGGCCAGGCGGGGATGGGGATTAAAGCCGTGGCTCATAGCCACGGGTAAATCCGCCCGGCGCAGGGCCCGCTGCCAGAAACGTAGCATCTCCAGGTGACCCAGGAAAGCCATCTGGCCGGTTTTACTATACTTCAGCCGCAGGCGCACGATCCACCGGACCCCCCTTCAGGCGGAGATCAACCCCCAGATCCGGGCAGACGCCGCACCCGGTGCAGCGGCCCGCACGGCAATCGGCCGTCAGTTCCCCGGCCCGAGCGCGGCGGCGCTCCCGCAGCAAAAAGCCTTTGGCTATGCCGAAATTCAGGTGATCCCAGGGGAAGACCTCCCCTTCCCGGCGCTGCCGGTGGGCGTAAAAGGAGGGGTCCAGGCCGGTTTCTTGAAAAGCCTTTTCCCAGCAGTCATAGCGAAAATACTCCGACCAGCCCTCCAGCCGGGCCCCGCGGCGCCAGGCTGCCATAACAGCCGCCGCCAGGCGGCGGTCCCCCCGGGCCAAGACGGCCTCGATAAAGCTTACCCTGGCGTCATGCCAGCTGAAACGCAACCCCGGGCCCTTAAGATGGAAACGTAGCAGCTGCTGTTTTTCCTGTAGCACCTCCAATGTATCCTGGGGCTCCCACTGGAAGGCCGTCCAGGCTTTGGGAACAAAGGAAGAGACGCTGACCGTGACCGTTGGCTTCTTGCCCGGGGCCAGCTGCCGGCCCTGGTAGAGAATGCGCCGTGCCAGGTCGGCGATGCCCAGGAGGTCTTCCTCCCTTTCGGTGGGCAGTCCCAGCATGAAGTAGAGCTTGACAGCCTGCCAGCCGGCCTGGAAGGCCTCGGCCGTGGCCGTCAGGACATCATCCTCCGTAACCCCTTTATTTATCACGTCGCGCAGGCGCTGGCTGCCGGCCTCGGGGGCGAAGGTCAAGGAGCTCTTGCGCACCCGCTGGACGGCCTCCGCCAGGCGGACGCTGAAGGCGTCCACCCGTAAGGACGGCAGGGAAACACTGACCCCCCTGTCCTCGTAGGCGGTGGCCAGGATACGGGCGAGTTCCTCCACCCGGGAGTAATCGGCTGTACTCAGGGAGGTCAAGGAGATCTCTTCGTGGCCGGTCTCGCGCACCAGCTCTTCCGCCTGGGCCAGGAGGACGGCCAGGTCCCGCTCCCGTACCGGGCGGTAGATGGCTCCGGCCTGGCAGAAGCGGCAGCCGTGGGTACAACCCCGCATGACTTCCAGCATGATGCGGTCGTGGATAATCTCCAGGAAGGGGACAATGGGCCGGGTGGGAAAGTAGGCCGCATCGAGATCCGGGAGGACCCGCTTGGTCACCCTGGCCGGGATGCCTTCCCGGTCGGGCACTACAGCGGCTACGGTACCGTCGCTGTTATAGGTCACATTATAGAAGGAAGGGACATAAAAGCCGGGTAAGGCCGCGATCCGGGCCAGTACCTCCCGGCGATCGTTAAGCCGGCCCTCCTTTTTGAGCTGCCCGATTAAAGCCAGGACTTCCGGCAGGGCCTCTTCCCCGTCCCCCAGGAGGAAGCAATCAAAAAAGGGAGCCACCGGCTCCGGGTTGGCCACCCCCGGTCCCCCGCCGATTACCAGGGGATGGCCGGGCCCGCGCGCGGCCGCCAGCAAGGGGATCCCGGCCAGGTCGAGGATATTTAGAATTGTAGTATAACTCATTTCATACTGGAGGGTAAAGCCCACCATGTCGAAATCTGTCAAGGGACGGTGGGACTCCAGGCTAAAGAGGGGGAGGCCCTGCTCCCGCAGGAGGTCCTCCATATCTGGTGCCGGGGCAAAGGCCCGTTCCAGGAGCATCCCCTGCTGCTCATTGACGGCCCCGTAGAGGATGGCCAAGCCCAGGTGGGACATGCCGACTTCGTAAAGATCGGGGTAAATAAAAACCATACGGGCAGGGTTGTCATCCCAGTCTTTATGGATGGCGTTCCATTCCGTGCCCAGGTAGCGGGCCGGTTTGCTGACCTGCTTTAGTAACTCATCGGTAACAACATGTGACAATTGTTTCGCCTCGTGCTCTTTGATTTCCTGGACATTAGTATAACAGGAAAAGGAAGAAAAATATACCCCGGTTAACCGGCTCGCCAGGCAATAGGCATGCGGCGGCCCATGCCGAAGGCCTTGGAGGTTACCCGGAGCCCCGGGGCTGCCTGGCGGCGCTTGTACTCGGCCCGGTCGACTTTGCGGATGACCTCCTGGACCAAGTTAAGCTCGAAACCCCGGGCGGCAATCTCGGCAGCCGACAGCTCTTCCTCAATATAGGCCTGGAGAATGGCGTCCAGAACCTCATAGGGCGGCAAGGAATCCTGATCGGTCTGGTTGGGCCGCAGTTCTGCCGACGGGGGTTTAACCAGGACGCCGGCCGGGATAACCTCTCCCTCCCGGTTGATATAGCGGGCCAGGTCATAGACCATAACCTTGGGTACGTCGGCCAGGACCGCCAGCCCGCCTGACATATCGCCGTAGAGGGTGCAGTAACCCACCGCCATCTCCGATTTATTGCCGGTGGTCAAGGTCAGGTAGCCCTCTCGGTTAGAGATAAACATCAGGATATTGCCTCGGATGCGGGCCTGGATGTTCTCCTCTGCCAGGTCACCCCGGGGCGGTCCGCCATGATTTAAAGCCTCCAGATAGGCCCGGAACATACCTTCAATGGGGATCTCCCGGTAGGCGATACCCAGGTTAGCGGCCAGTTCCCGGGCATCGGAACGGCTGCCGGAGGAGGAGTAACGGGAAGGCATGGCCACCCCCAGGACATGCTCCGGGCCCAGGGCGGCAGCGGCCAGGGCTGCAGTCACTGAAGAATCAATGCCCCCGCTCAAACCGATTAGGGCTTTCCGGAAACCGGTCTTGTGCAGGTAGTCGGCAATACCCAGGACCAGGGCCCGGTAGACATAACTGATGTCTTCCCGAATTACCGCAGCTTCAACAGCCGGGGGCGCCAGTCCCGGAGCTCCGGGTGCCGGCACTGCAGTGTTCGAACTACCGGCGGGGCGGGACGGCCCCGGGATAGCAGCGTCCGGATCAGTCGGGCCGCCTGGTGCCGTGCTGGTAGGAGGGCCGGGAACCGAGACTTCCGTTACGTCCAGGGCCCTGGCAACCAACCGCACAGCCGGGGCCGCCCCCGCTGCCAGCCCTTCCACCTCCAGGATCAGGAGGTCCTCGCTAAAGCTGGCGGCCCGGGCGGCTATAGCGCCGCTGGCGTCGATAGCCAGGCTGGTGCCGTCAAAGATGAGTTCATCATTGCCGCCAACCTGATTGATATAAAGGATCGGCCGGCCGTACTTGCGGGCCAGGCTCCGCAGCATGTCCGCCCGCAGCTCGATTTTGCCGTAGTTGTAGGGCGAGGCGGAAATGTTAATCAGGAGTTCCGCTCCCCGGTCCAGTATTTCAGCCACCGGATCAATATCGTACAGCTGCCGGTTCCAGTAATCCTTGTCGTTCCAAATATCCTCGCAAATGGTCAACCCCAGGCGCAGGTCCCCCAGGGATACCGGAACCCGCCTTGCCGCCGGCCGGAAATAACGGCTCTCATCAAAAACATCGTAGTTCGGCAGCAGGCTTTTATCTTGGCGGCCACAGAGTTCGCCGCCGGCATAGAGCAGGGCGGCGTTATAAAGGCTGGATTCCTCCTGAACCCGGACCGGGGCGCCAAGGAGCAGGGCCACCTCCCGGCTTAAAGGAGCTATCTCTTCCTTCAAGGCCTTTTCCACTCGCTCCAGGAAGTCATGCCGGCAGAGGAGGTCCCGGGGCGGGTAACCGGTGATGGCCAGCTCGGGAAAGACTACCAGCCCGGCCCCTTGCTGCCGGGCGGCCGCCACCGCCTGCCGGATTTTATCCAGGTTACCCCCAATATTGCCGATGGTAGGATCGAGCTGGGCCAGGGCTATGCGCACAGGCTTCCCTTCTTTCAAAAGTGCCAAGGCTGCCATAAAAAACCCCCGTTCCTGCGCGGGGCGGGACCGGGGTAGATCGCCTTTAATATTCTCCCAGTATTATTTTAGCAAAATCGGTTGCCGGGCGCAAGGTGGGGTCCCGACTGTCATATCCCCGGGAATAGTGACGCTATTACAGGCGGGAATGACGGACTGCTCTTTACCGGGGAGTAAGTATGCTTATAACGTTCGGACTACCGGATGTCAAGGCTTTTTGGGGCCTTTCAGCAGGCTGGTAAGGGTGGTACCCCTCCCGCCGGAGAGGAGTTCCTCCAGGACTTCTGTTTCGGTGACAATCCCCTCCAGCCTGCCCTTGCGGCCTACTATGGCCACCAGGTTAAAGGAACCCGGGGCAAAGGAACGCATCAACTGGCTTAAAGGCAGCTCCGGGTCGGCCACCAGCCAGAAGACCTTACCTGTCTTTAAAGGGCCGGTTTTCCTCCTTACCCCCCGTCGCCGCCAAAAGTCCTGCCAGAACATATAAGGTGCCATCTCCCCTTCCTGCCGCGCGCTGTAAAAAATAAAGAGGCCGAGGACCAGGCCCTGCAGGTCCATCAGGTGCAGGTAAAAGCCGATGCTGCTACCGGCACCCAGGAGAAGGCCCAGGGCCTGGCCAATGTAAGCGCCTTCTACCGTAGCCCGGGCCTGGCCGGCCCGCCGGGCCCGCCAGGCCCGGTAGATACGGCCGCCGTCCAGGGGCAGCCCCGGCCAGAGGTTAAAGAAAGCCAGGATCAGGTTGACCTGGCGAAAAAAAAGAAGCCAGACCGGCGGGGTCCCGGCCAGGTTAACAACCAGGGTCGCTACAGCAGCCAGAAAGAGGCTGGCTGCCGGCCCGGCCAGGGCGATCAGGGCTTCCTCCCGGGGGTGCCACCCGGCGGGCCTCTGCAGGCGGGCCACTCCACCAAAGGGGAAGAGCTCCATACTCTTAACCTGCCAGCCCAGGCGGGCGGCCGTGAGGGCGTGACAACCTTCATGGCAGGCCACGGCCGTAAAGAGCATCAGGGCCTGGGGCAGGACCCCGGCGAGAAAATAAAGGCCCAGGAGGAGCAGGAAAAAATCGTTAAGGATAAAGGTTGTCGTACCCCAGCGGCCGGCACGCATGGTTTAAATTTTTGCCGGGTTTTCCAGGTAGGGGCCCGGATCTACTGCCCGCCCGTCCTGGCGCACTTCAAAATGGAGCTGGGCCGTTTTACCCCCCGCCAGGGTAGCGATTACCGCTCCCCGGGCTACCTCTTGCCCCCTGGTAACCTTAACCCGGCCCAGGGTACCATAAACCGTCGTCAGACCCCGGCCGTGGTCAATCTCTACCACCTGCCCCAGGAGGGGATCCTGGCCCACCCGGACGACACGGCCATCTAGGGCGGCCCTGACGGTCGTCCCCCCGGGGGCCTGGATATCGATACCGTTATGAAAGTACTGCTGGCTGCCATTACTGACCTGACCATAGGGGCGGCTGATCTGCCCGGAAAGGGGCAAGGCCAGAACCGGCCGGGCGGGATTGGCCGTAACCGGGACGGCGTTACCCCGGGGCTGCAGGGCATGAAAAACCCAGCGATCATAGGCGTCCATCCACATGCTGGAGCGTACGACCCCGGCGACCACGGTGGTATAATCGGCCGCCGGGTCGGCCAGGTAGTGACGCAGGCCTACCTGTAACTGCCGGGCGCCGGGAGCATCCAGGCGAAAGAGTATGGTGATACCCAGCCACAGCAGGCCGGCTATGACCGCCTGCCGGAGCCAGCGGCGGGGCAACCGCGACGGTGGCAGGCTCCGGCCCGGCCCGGACCAGCCGCCCAGGGGTTCTCCCTTGATATCTTCCCAATCCCAGTTATCACGCACCAGACGTCCCCCCCGGACAAGCATTTTCTTTGTATATGTATATGCTTCCGTGAGGGGCGTATGACTCCCCCGAAAATAGGCTTCTCCTAAAAATGGATACGATTTACATTATCGCCGCGAGGCTGGCGGGTACAGGTCTCCAGGCTCCGGGTGCTTAAGCGAGCAAACTTAGCGCTTAGCCTTGCTCGGCGGCGGGGGTGGCAGCCTTCATGAGGCGGCCTCCAGCAAATAAGCTTCTAATACTCTAAAGGTTTCCTGTCCAGGGCTTGGCGCAGGGCGGCAACGGCAGCCGCCGGCTCCCGGGCGGCCATCACCGCCGCCATGACGGCCACCCCTCCAGCGCCGGCCGCTAGGCAGCTGGCTACCCGGGCGATGGTAATCCCGCCCAGGGCGATTACCGGTATGTCCACGCCGGCGGCAACTTCCGCCAGTGCCCCCAGCCCCCGGGGCGGGAGGCCCGCCTTGGAGGCCGTGGGAAAGATATGGCCGAAAAGGAGGTAATCGACCCCGGCTGCTGCCGCCCGCCTGGCGCCCTCGACGCTATGGACAGAAACCCCCAGGATTTTCTCCGGGCCCAGGAGCCGGCGGGCAGCGGCCGGGGGTAAGGATTTTTCGCCCAAATGGACCCCGTCGACCCCGGCAGCCAGGGCGACGTCCAGGCGATCGTTCACCAGCAAGCGCGTCCCCCCGGGTAAGACCTCTTTGATCTGCCGGGCGAGGCTATAGAGCTCGCCCGCCGGCAGATCCTTTTCCCGCAATTGCAGGTAATCGACACCTGCGAGGCCGGCAGCCAGATCGACCAGGGAACCGGATACTAACAGGTGACGGTTACTGATAACATAGAGCCGGGCCATAGTCACCCTCCCCCGCAAATATGGTTCTACCAAAAATGGCGATTGTCTGTACTCCAGCTTCTTGGGGGCTGGGGGGTACAGTCTCCAGGCTCCGATGGTTCTCGGCTAGCAAACTAAGCGCTCAGCCTTGCTCGGCGGCAGGGGTGGCTTGACTTTATCTCTTTGAATAATCACAGCGGGGAGCGAAACTCTTAGTTCCTAAACCTGCGTTACGATCCCCATCCCGTTCACCGCCGCCTCCCTGCGGCTTCGCTGAGTTTGCTTACGCCTCGAACCAAGTCGCCTTCCGCCTGTACCCGCCAGCCCCGCCCCGGAGCGGAGGTTAGCCTCCATGAGCGGCTCCTCAGCCTTGCTAAAAAGAAAAGCCAGGAACGAATCCTGGCTTTCCTAATAACTGCCGGCCTAGTAATCCATCCCGCCGCCGGGAGGCATGGCCGGGGCTTTTTCTTCCTTAGGAATCTCGGCGATGATGGCCTCAGTGGTCAGAAGCATGGCAGCGATGCTGGCTGCGTTCTGCAGGGCGCTGCGGGTGACCTTGGCCGGGTCAACGATACCAGCTTTTATCATGTCCACATACTCCTCGCTGATAGCGTCGAAGCCGATACCCGGCTTCTCGCTGCGGACCCGCTCCACAATGACCGAGCCTTCTAGACCAGCGTTGGCCGCAATTTGGCGCAAGGGTTCCTCCAGGGCGCGGCGGACAATGCGGACACCCACGGCTTCATCGCCTTCAGCCTGGATCTGATCCAGAGCCGGAATGGCATGGACCAGGGTAGCGCCACCGCCAGGGACAATACCCTCTTCCACGGCCGCCCGGGTGGCTGCCAGGGCGTCTTCGACACGGTGTTTCTTTTCCTTCAGTTCGGTTTCGGTAGCCGCACCGACACGGATGACGGCTACGCCGCCGGCCAGTTTGGCCAGGCGTTCCTGTAGTTTCTCGCGGTCATAATCAGAGTCGGTTTCTTCGATCTGCTTTTTAATCTGGGCTACCCGGCCGTCGACGGCTTCCTTCTTGCCGTAACCCTCGACGATCGTGGTCTTCTCCTTGGCAATCTTGACCTTCTTAGCCCGGCCGAGCATGTTCAGGTCGATGTTCTCCAGTTTGACTCCCAGATCCTCGGAGATAAAGGTGCCGCCGGTGAGGATGGCGATATCCTCCATCATAGCCTTGCGGCGATCGCCGAAGCCAGGGGCTTTGACGGCGGCGCAGTTCAGGGTGCCCCGCAGTTTATTGACCACCAGGGTGGCCAGGGCTTCGCCCTCAATGTCCTCAGCGATAATGACCAGCGGTTTGCCGGTACGGACTACCTTCTCCAGCAGGGGCAGCAGGTCGTTAATGGCCGAGATCTTCTTCTCATGGATAAGTAAATAGGGCTCTTCGAACTCGGCTTCCATGGCCTCAGTATTGGTGACAAAATACGGCGATACGTAGCCGCGGTCGAACTCCATACCTTCCACGACCTCGACGGTGGTGGCGGTACCCTTGGATTCCTCGACGGTAATGACGCCGTCTTTGCCCACCTTCTCCATAGCGTCGGCAATGAGTTCGCCGATTTCCTTTTCGTTGGCCGCTATGGAGGCGACATGGGCGATACTTTCCTTGGATTCTACCGGAATACTTATTTTCTTGATCTCCTCGACCACTGTCTCTACGGCGCGGTCAATACCCTTCTTGACAAAGATGGGGTTGGCGCCGGCAGCCACGTTCTTTAAGCCCTCCAGCATAATGGATTGGGCCAGGACTGTAGCGGTGGTTGTCCCATCACCGGCGACATCATTGGTCTTGGAGGCAACTTCCCGGCAGAGCTGGGCACCCATATTTTCATAGGGGTCCTTCAGCTCAATCTCTTTGGCCACCGTAACCCCGTCTTTAGTAATTACCGGGGAACCGAATTTACGCTCCAGAACTACGTTACGCCCCTTGGGGCCCAGGGTGACCTTAACTGCCTGGGCGACGGTGCTGACACCTTTTTCCAGAGAACGCCTGGCTTCGACATCAAAGGCCAGCTGTTTAGCAGCCATAGCTACTACCTCCTTTTAGCTTTAGCTCGTTAAAGATTTAGCAACCACCTTATTCTTTACTTATTCTTTAATTGCCAGGATATCGCTGTCACGGATGATCAGGTATTCCTGGCCTTCGTACTTAACCTCGGTACCGCTGTACTTGGCAAATACCACGACATCGCCTTTTTTAACTTCCGGCGTTACGCGGCTGCCATTATCCAGGATTTTGCCCGGACCGACGGCGACTACTTCCCCCTCCTGGGGTTTCTCCTTGGCGGTATCCGGTAAGACGATACCTCCCTGGGTTTTTTCCTCGCCGGATAGAACCTTGATAACTACCCGGTCGGCAAGTGGTTTGAGCATGGTAAAACTCCTCCTTTCGTAAGCTGCTGGTTTGTTAGCACTCACCGGACTCAAGTGCTAACAGCCAATTATTAATATACACAAGGGGTTACCCCTTGTCAATAGGAGTAACCCCTAAAAAAGTATTTTTTGCCGCCGAAGGTTGACATTGAGAACCAGCCCCAGGGCGAGCATGTTGGCCAACATGGCGCTGCCGCCGTAGCTGAAAAGGGGCAGGGGGATGCCTGTCACCGGCATGATGCCCGTAGTCATGCCGACGTTGACCAGGATATGAAAGGCCAGCATCGAGGCCACCCCGCCCACCAGCAGGGAGCCGAACATATCCTTGGCCTGGCCAGCGATACGAACCATGCGGTACAGGACCAGAAAGTACAGGGCGATAATCCCTACCGTTCGCACAAAACCCAGTTCCTCGCCCACCACCGAGAAGATAAAGTCCGTGTGGTGCTCGGGCAGGAAGTTCAGCTGCACCTGGGAGCCCTGGTACAGGCCCACCCCCCACCAGCCGCCGGAACCAATGGCGATCTGGGACTGGATGACGTGGTAGCCCTCCCCCATGCCCCCTTTGCCGTCATTATAGGGGTTCAAGAAGACTACCAGGCGCCGCATCTGGTAATCCTGCAAAGGCAGGTGCAGGCCAAAGTGGAAGTGGGCGAAAAGGCCCAGACCTATCAGCAGCAGGCCGCCGCCAAAGATCAAGAGCAGGAGCTTCAGGTTGGCGCCACCCACATAGAGCATGCCAAAAAGGATGGCCAGGAGTACCAGGGCTGTGCCCAGGTCGGGTTGTTTGAGAATCAAGACCAGGGGTACGGCGACATAAAGAAAGGGGACGAACAGATCCTGCCAGCGGTTGAGCCTACCCCGACGTTTATCCAAGAGACAGGCCAGGGTAATCACGGTAATGGTCTTGGCAAACTCCGAGGGTTGGAGCAGGAAAAATTTCAGGTCAATCCAGCGCTGGGCCCCCTTGGCTTCATGGCCGACCAGGGCTACCGCCGCCAGCATGAGTATATTCAAGGCATAGAGGGGCAACTGGTAGCGCTTAAGCTGGTCATAATCCACCATCAGAACACAGGCCATGGCGGCCAGGCCCAGGAGAATCCAGATAAACTGCTTTTTGACAAAGTAATTGGGATCGGGCATGACGTTGGCCGAAGCGCTCTTTAAAACCAGCAGGCCAACGGCCAGCAGGACAATGACACCGCCGACAAAATAGTAATCAAGGTTACGCCACATTCTACGGTCAAACATCAAATTCCCCCGCCTTCACCCCACCATTATATTATAGCGCCGGCATCAGGACCATAACAAAATACCACAACCCTACCGGTAAAAGGAAAATCGTAAAAAGAAATCCCCCTCCCAGAGAGGGGGATCAGCTCAAGCCTTCAGGGCCGGTTCCTGGATGGTCTTAAAGGTACGCTTGACCCGCAGGATGGGGATATTGGCCACCAGGGCCACCGCGTCATTCTCTTGGGTCAGGCTCACCTCCAGGCCATTGGTGTCAATATCCATATAATCAGAGATAACTCTAATCAGGTCGTTCTTAAGGGATTCCAGGAGGTGGGGGGAAACGCCGGCCCGGTCATGGACCAGCACCAGGCGCAACCGTTCCTTGGCCACCTTCTTACTGCTAGTTTCCCGGCCAAAAAAGCGCAGCAGAAACTCCAGCACTATGACGCGCCCCCTTCTTTAGCCCAAACCCATGAGTTTTCTCAACCGGGTCATGAAACTGCCATTCTCCCAGTTAATGAAGGGTACCTCTTCGCCTATAAGGCGCCGGGAAATATTGCGGTAAGCCTGACCGGCCCGGGAATGCCTGTCCAGGACGGCCGGTTCGCCCCGATTGGTGGAAATGACAATGTACTGGTCTTCCGGTACCACCCCAATGAGATCAATGGCCAGAATCTCCAGCATGTCCTCAATATCCATCATGTCCCCCCGGCGGACCATATCCGGCCGCAGGCGGTTGATAATCAGGCGGGGGGCTGCCATCTCCGCCGCCTCCAGCAGGCCGACGATGCGGTCGGCGTCCCGGACGGCGGCCACCTCCGGGGTCGTCACTACCAGGGCCTTTTCGGCGCCGGCAATGGCGTTCTTGAAACCCATCTCAATGCCCGCCGGGCAGTCGATAAGAACGAATTCAAACTCCTCCCGCAGCTGGGAGGTCAGATCAATCATCTGCTGGCGGCTGACGGCCGTCTTGTCCCGGGTCTGGTTGGCCGGCAAAAGGTAGAGGTTTTCCAGCCTTTTATCTTTAATCAGCGCTTGCTTTAAACGGCAGCGCCCTTCAACGACATCAATCAGGTCATAGACAATCCGGTTTTCCAGACCCATGACCACGTCCAGGTTCCTTAAACCGATATCGGTATCTACCAGGACAACTTTTTTACCCAGATTGGCCAGACCGGTACCGAGGTTGGCAGTAGTGGTTGTTTTGCCAACCCCTCCCTTACCGGAAGTGATGACGATCACTTCGCCCATGTTGTTCCTCCTCTTTCTGCGTCAGGCTTGGTTTACCCAGCGTTTCTCGTTACCGGGCTGGTACTTTTCAATAACCACAGTGGCCTCCTGCACCCGGGCCATTTCCGGTCCCCCGCCCCCGGCGTAATCGCCGTCGTCGGGAGCCCGGCTGATGTAGCCGGCAATCCGCAGCTGGGTGGGCTGCAGGCGAAAGGCCAGGACGACAGCCCCTTCATACCCCTCGGCACCGGCGTGAACTACACCCTTCAGGGTACCCATGATAATAACATGGCCGGCAGCTATTATTTCACCTCCCGGGTGCACATCCCCCATGACCACCACGTTACCGGGGCACTTAATGACCTGCCCTGAACGTACCGTGCGACAAACCAGAAAGGTATGGTTGTCCGGCCCGGGCTGGACCCTGATACCCGGTTGCGTTGCCCCCTGAGAAGTGCCTACCCCGGTTTCGCCTTCATTGGTAGAAAACACGTCCTTTTCCTCCTTAATACTAGGCGGCAAAATCCGCTTCGGCTTAGTTATTTTTCTACATCGATCAGGCAAATCCTGCCGCCACAGGAAAAAAGACGGGGCCTTTTTTCCCCGTCTTCTCAGCAAAAACAGACAGCGGTGGACATTATTCCACGGAAACACCATTAATCGGCTTATTCAGGACATCCGGCAGGTTGAAATACTGGGCCAGGACCTCTCGGGCCACCACCCCGGCGGAGTCACCGCCGTGCTTGGCGTGCTCAATAACGACCGCCACGGCCACCTGGGGGTTGTCGTAGGGGGCGAAGGCCACGAAAGTGCCGTTAGTTGTTGCTCCTGTCTGGGCGGTACCCGTCTTGGCGCCGACCTGGATATTGGGCGGAAAATCGGTAAAGAGGAAACTGGCCGTACCTTCCCGGGATTGGGTCGCCTCCAGCATGGCCCGCCGGGTCTCGGCCATTACCTGGGGTGAAACCGCTACTTTGCCGGCCACCTCCGGCTGGTACTCTTTCTTTAGGGACCCGTCGGCGCCAACAATTTTGGCCACCAGGTAGGGCCGCCAGCGGGTGCCGCCATTGGCCAGGGTGGCGATATAGTTGGCTAGCTGGATAACGGTATAGCTATTATCGCCCTGGCCCATGGCGGTGTTAAAGGTATTAAAGGGCTGCCAGTTGGTATCAAAGTTATAGTTAATCTGATACTTGGCCTTGACCGCGTTGAGTTCGCTCTGCTTTTGCTGCAGCAGCCGGTCCTTTTCGCCGGGTCCGGCTGCTGCCAGGAGGCCGGCGTATTTCTTTTCAATGGCTGCCTCTTGATTCTTGAGCCACCGGTCCCAGATTGGGGCATTGAGCTCCTTTTTCCACTGGGGCGAGGGGAGGATGCCCCGGGCCTCTCCCTGCAGGCCGACGATCCCCGTCGGTTGCCCCAGGCCAAACTCGCGCCCGACCTGATCGATCTTATCGATACCGGCCAAGTCCCCGGCCCACTGAAAGTATGTGTTACAGGAGACGGCCATGGCCCGGTTGAGGTTGACATAGCCGTGACCCGAAGGCACCCAGCAGGTGATATAGGGCGGCTTCCAGTAGTGGCCGGGATCAAAGATAGTATCTGACGGTGTGATAACGCCGGCACTCAGGGCAGCCATAGCGGTTATGGGCTTAAAAATCGAGCCCGGCGGGTAAACCCCCTGGATGGCGCGGTTGAAGAGGGGCCGCAACTGGGGGTCATTGTAGTAGCTGGCTTTTTTAGCATAGTTACCGTTAACGAAATCATTAGGGTCAATATCTGGTTTGCTGGCCATGGCCAGGACGGCCCCGGTCTTAACATCCAGAACTACGGCCGCCCCGCCCCCAGCCGCAGGATCTGTTTTTTTGGTGTTGGCGATTACCTGATCCAGGGCCTTCTCCAGGGTCTGCTGGAGCTTAAAATTAATAGTCAGCTGGACTGTGTCCCCGGGGGTAGGGGGCAGGGTTACCAGGTCGCGGACTTTACGGTTGAAGGCGTCCACTTCTACCTGTTCGGCCCCATCCTTACCTCGCAGGCCCATCTCCTGGCCGTTAATATTGCTGTACTCCAGGAAACCCTCGATACCACTCTTGCCGATTATGGCATTGGGCCGGTAGTTGTCTTCTTTATGGGCGTCCAGTTCCTCCTGGGTTATCCGGCCGACATACCCCAGGATATGACCGGCCAGGGGGCCGTTGGGGTAGTAACGCTGGGGCTCTTCAATGATATCGACCCCAGGTATCTCTTCACGGTGTTCCTCCAGCCGGGCGATTAGGGCCGCCGCCGCCGGGTCGTTGGCCGGGATTCTCTTCACCTCCGTGGGTTCGTAGCGAAAGGGATTTTTATCTATTAAATCGCTAATTGCCGCCGGGGTCAGCTCCGGGTCCCCCAGGAGGTCAGCCAGGTTATTAATGACTGTATCCTTGTTTTGCTTGGACATACTACGAATAGTAATCACATAAACCGGCTGGCTGGTAGCCAGGACCTCGCCACCGCTGGCCAGGATGTCGCCCCGCCGGGCCTCAATGGGGTTGATGCGAATCCGGTTCTCCGTCGACTGTTTGGTAAACTCCTGGGCACTGACGATCTGGAGAAAGAAAAGACGGCTGGTCAGCAGGATGAAGATAAAGATGAGGGCTGCCACATAGCCCTTAAGCCGGCGGTTTAACCATGGCTTCCAATCCTCCCTTTCCTGGTTGCCCATCTTATCCCCCCCTGATAAAAGTTATAGCCTAGCAAGGCCAGGCCGCCATCATAAAAGGCCATTGGCAGGACAATGGCCTCCAAGCCGGCCAGCATGGGATACCCTTGACCGGTGATGTAGGTCAACAAAAGCACAAGCAAACCCTGGCCGATGGTGGCGAAAAAGGCCAGGATACCGGGAACCAGCCAGTTATCCTGGTTAAGGCGATCCTTGCTTAAACCTACTAAATAACCGGTGAGCATCTTGCTCAGGGCATTGAGGCCCAGGTACTTGCCCAGGTATAAATCCTCCAGGAGGCCGTAGGCAAATCCCAGCGATGCACCCCGGGGAGCACCCTGAAGGAGGGCATAGATAGACAGGATAACTGTTAAGAGATCAGCCCTTACTCCTGCCAGTTTAATGGCCGGCAGCAGGGTTGCCTCCAGGACCAGCCCCGCCAGGCCCAGGACCAGTAACCCCAGGAACTGCATCGTTTATGCCCCCTTTGACCCCGGTGATGACCAGGACATCCTCCAGGCGATCAAAGTCTACCGCTGGAGCGATTATGGCTCGCTGCATTAAGCCGTCCGGCTCAGGCAGGGTCTTAATCACCGTCCCCAGCAATAAACCCCGGGGGAAGACACCCCCCAAGCCGGAGGTAATGACCACCTGGTTGGGCAATATCTGGGCATCCCGGGGCACGTGGACCATCTGCAGGTAACCCCGGTAATCCGGGCTGCCTTCCACTATCCCCGGGGTACGGGTGACCTGGATCATGCCCCCAATAGCCCCTTCCCGGTCCAGGATCAACAGGACCTCGGCCGTCCGGGGGGAAACGGCGATAATCCGGCCCACCACCCCCTGAGAAGTAACTACTACCTGGTCCTTTTTCAGGCCGGCACTGGATCCCAACCCCAGGGTGATGGTATGATACCAGTTATTAGGGTTGCGGCCGATGACCGGGGCGGCCGTAAAAGTAAAGGCCTGCTGGTTGGCTGTCTTATAATCCAGGAGGGCCCGCAGGCGGTTATTCTCCTGGCGGTACTCCTCCATCTGCACCGTTGCCGCTTGCAGTTCAGCAACTTGCTGCTGCAGCGCCTGGTTTTCGGCCTGCAGATGACCGTAATCCTTGACTGCCGCCAGCCAGCCCGTTCCCTTGTTGACAACCAGGGTGATGCCCCGTTCCGCCGGGGCCAGAGCGTCCCGGAGGCTGCCTTCGAGGAAGGTCAGGCGACTCCTCTCCAGGGCCGACCAGCGCATAATAGCTATCAGACCGGCTACCGCCAGCACCAGGATCAACGGGGCAACGAGCTTCCGCCACCGACGGCTCAAAGCTCCTCACTCCCTCTAACCCGAGCGCCGTGCCGGCAAAAGCACCCGTTTCAGGACTTCAATGTTCTCCAGGACCTTCCCCGTGCCTACAGCCACCGCCGTCAGGGGATCCTCAGCCATATTTACGGGCATGCCGGTTTCCTGGCTCACCAGGCGATCCAGACCCCACAGGAGGGACCCGCCCCCGGCCAGGACAATACCCCGGTCCATCAGGTCGGCCGCCAGCTCCGGGGGCGTCCGTTCCAGGCAAACCTTAATGGCCTCCAGGATGGCGGCTACCGGTTCCGATAGGGCCTCCTTAATCTCCATAGCTGTGATCTCGATGGTTTTAGGCAGGCCAGTAACCAGGTCCCGGCCGCGGACGGCATAGGTTCGCTGCTGGCGTTCCTGGTCTTCATCGGTGTCGCCGAAATAAGCCGCGCCCAGCTCAATCTTGATTTCCTCCGCCGTCCGCTCGCCAATCATCAGGTTATAGGTGCGCTTGATATACTGGGTGATGGCCTCGTCCATCTCGTCACCACCAATGCGGATGGAACGGCTGGTGACGATGCCGCCCAGGGAAATTACCGCGACCTCCGTGGTACCACCACCGATGTCAACGATCATGTTACCAGTAGGTTCATAAACCGGCAGGCCGGCACCAATGGCCGCCGCCATGGGCTCTTCAATAAGGTAGGCCTCTTTGGCCCCGGCCTGGAGGGCTGCTTCCCGAACAGCTCGTTCCTCCACCGCCGTCACCCCCGAAGGGACCCCCACGACTACTCGCGGCCGCACCAGGAAACCCTTGGGTATGGCTTTCTCGATAAAATAGCGTAACATGCTCTGGGTAACGTCAAAATCGGCAATGACGCCGTCTTTCAGCGGCCGAATAGCCACAATATTACCCGGCGTCCGGCCGATCATCCGCTTGGCTTCCTCGCCAACGGCCATGACATTGCCGGTTCCCCGCTGGATGGCCACCACCGACGGTTCCCGCAGGATTATGCCTTTGTTGCGGACATGAACCAGGGTATTGGCCGTACCCAGGTCGATCCCTAGGTCTCGAGCGAAGATCATAACCTTAGCTCCTTCCTGGTTAACTCGTGCCCATTATAGTATAGGGTTAACTGCAGGGCAAGAGGTTATGTTTACCTGTAGATTAAATAAAAAAATGTCGAAGCAGGGCAGCTATACATTAAAGTAAATTTCGTTCCTTCAGGCTGGTAAAGCGTCCGTCGCCGATAATTAAATGATCCAGGACTTCAATCCCCAGGATCCGCCCGGCCTCAACCAGGCGCCGGGTGACGTTGATATCTTCCTGGCTGGGGGTGGCGTCGCCGCTGGGGTGGTTATGGGCCAGGATAACGGCCGCCGCGCTGCGCCGGATGGGATCCTTAAAAACCTCCCGGGGATGGGCCAGGGAGGAGTTCAGGCTCCCCACCGAGACGTTATCAATCCCTAGGACCTGGTTTTTGGTATTCAAAGAAACGGTGCGGAAATTCTCCCGGTCCAGGTAGCGCATCTCCTCCAGGAGGAGCCCGGCGACATCCTGAGGATTGCGGATCACCGTGCGTGCCAGGTTGAAGGCAGCTAGGCGCCGGCCCAGTTCCAGGGCGGCTTTCAGTTCCGCCGCCTTGGCTAGGCCGATCCCTTTTTGCTCCTGCAGCTCTTCCAGGGTAGCCCCAGCCAGGTACTGCAGGCCCTCGGGCCCGGAAAGGAGGCGACGGGCAACATCCAAGGCCGATTCGGTCCTGGTCCCGGTCCGCAGGAGGATGGCCAGGAGTTCGGCATTAGACAGGGCCTGGACCCCGGCAGTTAAAAGCCTCTCCCGGGGCCGTAGTTCGGCAGGTAATTCTTTGATGGTGACCCCCGGTTCTCCAGTCATCTATAATCTCCCCCAAACATCCACTCCGAATGCAGCCAGCAGCTCTTCCACCTTGACCAGGGGCAGGCCGACGACATTGAAATAGTCACCCTGGATCCCTGCCACCAGCAGGGCGCCGCGGCCCTGGATGCCATAAGCGCCGGCTTTATCCAGGGGTTCCCCGGTAGCTACATAGGCGGCAATCTGGTCCGGGGTCAGGCGGCGAAAGGTGACTGCCGTCCGGGCATGGGTCACCCGCGCCTCTTCCCCAGGGACGCGGACAACCGCCACGCCGGTATAGACGTTATGGCGGCGGCCACTTAAAAAGGTTAGCATAGCTGCGGCATCCGCCGGCGAAGCCGGTTTTCCCAGGACCTGGCCCTGGCAGACCACCAGGGTATCGGCCCCCAGGATCAAGGTGCCGATCGGTGTATCCGGCACCGCCCGGGTCTTAACCTGGCCGCCGGCAGTCTTTAAGCTGGGCGCCATCACTTCAGCAGCCGCGGCCCGGGCCTTGGCCAGGGCCAGGGCTTCCACCCTGGTCCCGGGTGGTAAGTCCCGGTAACGTTCCTCATTAATCCGGCTGGGCCGGACGTCAAACTTTAAACCGATCCGGCCCAGGAGCTCCTGCCGCCGCGGCGAAGCTGAAGCCAGAATCAAATTGCTCATCTGCCGGCCTTCATGGCCCGGCGAAAGGCCAGATTAAAGGTTAGTATCTCTAGATTTACTGAGAGATCGACGTTCCGGAGCTCAATTTGTTCTGGGAGGTTCAACACCCGCGGGGCGAAGTTCAGGACACCCTGGATACTAGTACCGGCCAGCAGGTCGGCGACCTCCTGGGCGTGTTCCGCCGGGACGGTAATAATAGCGATCTGCGCTTTTTCCCACTCAATTATTTCCTGCAGGCGCTCCATGGGATAGACCTCGACCCCATTCAAGCGGTAGCCGATCTTATGGGGGGCGTTGTCAAAGATACCTACTATTTTAAATCCCCGCTCGCGAAACCCGCCGTACATGGAAAGGGCTGTACCCAGATTACCGGCGCCGATGATGACCACCGACCAGGTAGTATTGAGACCAAGGATCTTAATAATATGCCAGTAGAGGTCCTTAACGTTATAACCTACACCCCGAGTGCCGAATTCGCCAAAGTAGGCTAGGTCCTTACGGACCTGGGCCGGGCTGACGCCGACCCCCTCGGCGATTTCACCCGAGGAGATGGTGGCCACACCGCGGCGGTCCACCTGGGCCAGGTAGCGGGAATAAACCGACAACCGGGTAATAGTCGCCTCGGGAATCTTTAAGGTTTTCACCTGGTCTGCCCCCTTATAACTCAATACTTCTTTCACAAGACATATTCGCTACCGCCCCGGAAATTCCTCCTTTTGCAAGCTCTTCAGCCATTCCCTGGCGTCTGCTACCATGTACAAAGAACCGGTAATGCAGATCAGGTCGGACGTCCCGGCAAGGGTCAGGGCCCTTTTAATGGCCGCAGGGATAGCCTCGATAACCTCGACTGCCCCGACGTAGTTCCCGATACTATCGGCCAGGGACTGCCAGTTCCCGGCCCGGGGATTATTGGGCCGGGTAACCACTACGGCTGCGGCCAAGGGGGCCAGCTCGGCCACCACCCGCTCCCGCTCTTTATCCGCCAGCATCCCTAGGACCAGGATCAGGCGTTGATAGTGAAAGAGCTCTTCCAGTGCCCGGCGCAGGCAGACGGCCCCGTCATAGTTATGGGCCCCGTCAATAATAATCATAGGCTCGCGGGACATGATCTCCAGGCGCGCCGGCCAGGAGGCGGCGGCCAGCCCCCGGCGCAGGTGATCGGGGCTCACCTGCAGGCCATGGTGGCGGACGGCGGCCTCGACGGTAGCCACCGCCGTAGCGGCATTCTCTAGCTGGTGCCGCCCCAGGAGGGGTACCCTGAGGTCCGTATACTCAGCCAGCAGGCCCCGGCAGTCAAACTCGCCCCCGGCCAGAGATACCCGGCGCTCCCGCCAGGTGACATCCCGGCCGACCTGATAGAGGATGGCCTCCTTTTCCCGGCAGGTACGGCCGATAACCTCCAGGGCCACCGGTCGCCGGGAGGCCGTCACCACGATCCCCTGATCTTTGATAATACCGGCCTTGACGGCGGCGATTTCGGCTATAGTATTCCCTAAATACTGCATGTGATCCATACCGACGTTGGTAATCACGCTCACCAGGGATATGGGGATGACATTGGTGGAATCGATGGCTCCCCCCAGGCCGACTTCCAGGACTACCAGGTCTACCCCTTCGTCGGCAAAATACTTCAGGGCTACGGCAGTGCCGACCTCAAACTCCGTCGGGTGCTCGTAGCCCTCGGCTACCATAGATGTCAGCAGGGGCTTGAACCAGGTAAGGAGGGCCGCCAGGTCCTCTTCGGGGATGTTCTGGCCGTTAATGCGGATGCGTTCGGTATAGGAATGGAGGTGGGGCGAGGTAAAGAGCCCCACCCGATAGCCGGCGGCCTGCAGGATACTGGCCACCATGGCCGCTACCGAACCCTTGCCGTTGGTGCCGCCGATATGGATAAAGCGCAGGCATTTCTGGGGTGAACCGGAGCGGCGCATGAGTTCCTGGATCCGCCCCAGGCCCAGGTTAAAGCCGAATTTGGTTAGTTGCCGTAAAAACTCAAGGGATTCCCGGTAGTTCACCCGTTTTTCCTCCGAATATAGACTTCTACCAAAAATGGTGTCTTTTGTTGGGATATAGCTACTTCTGGGGGTGAGGCAGGTTCCCTCCAGGCGCTGGTTGCGCCCTTATACAAGGACTTCGCTTCGCCAGCCCCGGGCGCGGCCAAACTCGACCCTGCGGGCCGCAAATAGGTGGCCGCGCTGTTTCCTCGGCCTGCTCCGCTCTTGATACTTAAGGCGCAAAGGCGCCTCCGGGAACCTGCCTCACCCTCTGTCACAAACACTACGTTACGATCCCCATCCCGTTCACCGCCGCCGAGGCTATCGGCTTCGCGCAAAGTTTTACGTTTCAAACCAAGTCGCCCTCTGCTTGTACCCACCAGCCCCTTAACTCAACCTGCATTTTCGTAATCGCTGGCGAGGCATCAGTTCGTGAGGGACTTCTAACTCTTGAGGTAGCTCAAGCGCTGGCTTAGAGCCGCCATAGTGGCCTTTAATTCTGCTGCTTTAGCCTCTTCTTTGGCGACGATGGCTGCCGGCGCCTTGGTCCGGAAGTCGGCCCGGGCCAGCTTTTTCTCCACCTGCTCCAGGTCGGCCCGCACGTGCTGGAGTTCCTTTTCCAGGCGGGCCTGTTCCTTTTCCAGGTCAATGAGGCCGGCCAGGGGTAAATAGACCTGCACCCCGGCGGTAATGGCCGTCGCCGCCCCGGAAGGGGGCTGGGCCAGGGCGGCTACTACCTGCACCTGGCCGGCGGCGGCCAGGTTGGCCAGGTAACCGGTGCCCTGCCGCAGGATCTCCCTATCTGCCGGGTCGGCCGCCACCAGGATGACCTCCGCCTTCCGGCCGGGGGGGACGTTCATCTCGCTGCGTAGGGTACGTACCGCCCGGATGACAGCCATGACGAGTTCCATTTTCTCCCTGGCAGCGGCATCATCATACTCCGGTACGGGCCGGGGCCAGGAACTGATCATAATACTCTCCCGCTCCCCGGGCAGGTGCTGCCACATCTCCTCGGTGATAAAGGGCATAAAGGGGTGCAGCAGTTGGAGGCTGCGGCCCAGGACCGTCACCAGCACCCCCTGGGCCACCTGCCGTTCACTGCAGTCCTGGCCATAGAGGCGCGGCTTGATGAGTTCAATATACCAGTCGCACAACTCGCCCCAGAAAAACTCGTAGAGGAGCCGAGCCACCTCGCCGATTTCGTAGGCTTCCAGGCCGGTATTGACCTCCCGGATCAGCTGGTTTAAACGGGTAAGGATCCAGCCATCGGCCAGGGTGAAGTCCGCCGGCCGGAGGGGCGCCGGTTGGTAGTCCTCCAGGTTCATCAGGGCAAAGCGGGCGGCATTCCAGATCTTATTGGCAAAGTTCCGGGTGCCTTCCAGGCGCTCGGGATGGAAGCGCAAGTCGTTCCCCGGCGTATTGCCGGTGACCAGCATCAGGCGCAGGGTGTCAGCGCCGTAATCCTTGATGACCTCCATGGGATCAATGCCGTTACCCAGGGATTTGCTCATCTTGCGCCCCTGGGCGTCCAGGATGAGGCCGTGGATGAGGACCTCCCGGAAGGGTACGTCACCCATGAACTCCAGACCCATGAAGAGCATGCGGGCCACCCAGAAGAAGATGATATCGCGGCCAGTCACCAGCACCGAAGTGGGGTAAAAGGCCGCCAGTTCCGGCGTCTTTTCCGGCCAGCCCAGGGTGGAGAAGGGCCAGAGGGCGGAACTGAACCAGGTATCCAGGACGTCAGGATCCTGCTCCAGAGCCGTGCTGCCGCAGGCCGGGCATTCCACCGGATCCTCCCGGGTGCAGATCTCCTCGCCGCACTGCTGGCAGTACCAGACAGGAATGCGGTGGCCCCACCACAGCTGGCGGGAGATACACCAGTCACGGATATTCTCCAGCCAGTTAAGATAGATCCTAGTAAAACGCTCGGGAACGAAACGCACCCGGCCCTCTTTGGCCGCCTGGATGGCCGGGGCGGCCAGGGGAGCCATGCGGACAAACCACTGGGGTGAAACCAGGGGCTCAATGGTCGTCCCGCAGCGGTAGCAGTGGCCCACGGCATGGGTATGTTCTTCCACCTTAACCAGGAAACCAGCTGCCTGCAGGTCGTCCACCAGCTGGCCGCGGCAGGCATAGCGCTCCATGCCGGCATATAGCCCGGCTTCCTCTGTCATCACCGCCTCTTTACTAATAACGGTAATCGACGGCAGGTTATGGCGGGTAGCAACCTCAAAGTCATGGGGGTCGTGGGCCGGGGTAATCTTCACCGCCCCAGTACCAAAGGTAGGATCCACATACTCGTCGGCAATGACGGGGATCTCCCGGTTGACCAGGGGCAGGACCAGGGTTTTACCAACGACCTCCCGGTAGCGGTCATCGGCAGGGTTGACGGCTACGGCTGTATCTCCCAGCATGGTCTCGGGTCTGGTGGTGGCGATGGTTATGCCACCGCTGCCGTCTTTAAAGGGATAACGGATATACCAGAGGTGGCCGGTCTCCTCCTCATGTTCGACTTCGATATCGGAGATGGTGGTCCGGCAGCGGGGACACCAGTTGATGATGTAGCTGCCCCGGTAAATAAGGCCCTTTTCATAGAGACGGACAAAAACCTCGCGCACCGCCCGGGAACAACCCTCGTCCATGGTAAAGCGCTCCCGGCTCCAGTCGCAGGAAGAGCCCAGGAGTCGCAGTTGGCTGGTAATGCGGTTACCGTACTGGTGCTTCCAATCCCAGACTCGCTCCAGGAATCGCTCCCGGCCCAGGTCATACTTACTTAAGCCTTCTTTAGCCAGTTCTTCTTCTACCCTTGCCTGGGTAGCTATGCCGGCGTGGTCGGTGCCCGGCACCCACAGGGTGGCGTCGCCGCGCATCCGGTGCCAGCGGGTGAGAATATCCTGCAGGGTGTTATCCAGGGCATGGCCCAGGTGCAAGCTACCCGTAACGTTGGGGGGCGGCATGACTATACTAAAGGCCGGCTGGCCCTTTGCCGGCAGGGGACCCCGGAAGTAGCCCTTTTCCGTCCAGTAACGGTACCACTTTTCTTCGACGTCCTCAGGATCATAGACCTTATCCAGCGTAGCCAACACAAACTGCCTCCTCATCCTTATTACAAAAAACCCCCGTCCGCCCGGACGGACGAGGGGTTAAGCGCCGCCTTGACCATGCTGTACGGTATTATCTTACCGATTTCCAGGTCTTGCTGTCAAGGGCTGTCTAAAAATATAGCTCTAAGCGGTTTCCTGGCGGCCGTCAGGGTTGCCGGTAACCATGGCTTCTTTTAGGACTTCGTCCATATGGTCGACCAGGATGAACTTCATCTTGCGTTTGATGTTGGCCGGGATGTCTTCCAGGTTCTTTTCATTCTCCCGGGGCAAGATGACGGTCTTGATTCCTTCCCGGTGGGCCGCCAGGATCTTTTCTTTAATGCCTCCTACCGGTAATACCCGTCCCCGGAGGGTAATCTCCCCGGTCATGGCCAGGTCACTGCGCACCGGTACCCCCTTCAGGGCCGAGGCCATGGCCGTGGCCATGGTAATCCCCGCCGAGGGTCCGTCCTTGGGGATAGCTCCCTCGGGGACGTGGATGTGCAGGTCATGCTTCTCGTGAAAGTCATCCTCCAGGCCCAGCTCAGCGGCCCGGGAGCGCAGGTAGCTGAAACCGGCGTAGGCGGATTCCTTCATCACGTCCCCTAGTTTACCTGTCAGGGTGAGGTTGCCCTTCCCCTTCAGGATGGAAACCTCGACATTCAGGACCTCGCCGCCGACCTCCGTCCAGGCCAGGCCATTGGCCACGCCTACCATTTCATTACCTACGGCCTCGGTGTGGTGGTAACGGGGGATGCCCAAGTATTGCTCGATATTGTTGGCCGTCACTTTGACAGCCTTCGTCTTACCACTGACGATATCCCGGGCCGTCTTGCGACAGATAGTGGCGATTTCCCGTTCCAGGTTGCGGACGCCGGCCTCCCGGGTATACTCCCGGACAATCCGCCGCAGGGCGTTCTCCGATACCTCCAGTTGCTGCTTCTTGAGGCCGTGTTCCTGGAGCTGCTTGGACAGCAGGTGCAGCTCGGCAATCTTGACTTTTTCTTCCTCGGTATAGCCGGGGATGCGGATAACCTCCATCCGGTCCAGCAGGGGCCGGGGAATGGAATATTCAACGTTGGCGGTAGTAATAAACATTACCCTGGAGAGATCAAAGGGAGCTTCAATATAGTGATCACTGAACATATAGTTTTGTTCCGGGTCCAGGACCTCTAGCAGGGCCGAGGCAGGATCGCCCCGGAAGTCGCTGCTCAATTTGTCAATCTCATCTAATAAAAAGACCGGATTCTTTGTGCCCACCTGTTTCATACCCTGGATAATGCGACCCGGCAGGGCGCCGACATAGGTGCGCCGGTGACCGCGGATTTCGGCTTCATCACGGGTGCCGCCCAGGGAGATACGCACAAACTTGCGCTGCAGGGCCCGGGCAATGGATTTGGCCAGGGAGGTCTTACCGACACCGGGGGGGCCGACGAAACAAAGGATAGGGCCCTTCATTTTTTTAGCCAGCTGGCGGATGGCCAGGTACTCCAGGATGCGGTCCTTGACCTCTTTTAAGCCGTAGTGATCCTCATCCAGGATAACCTCGGCCGCCTTGATATCCAGGCGATCCCGGGTCTGCTTGTGCCAGGGCAGGGATAGGAGCCAATCCAGGTAGGTGCGGACGACGGTTATCTCGGCGACCATGGGCGGCATTTTTTCCAGCCGTTCAACCTCTTTCAGAGCGCGTTCCTGGACTTCTTTGGGCAACCTGGCTTTGGCGATGCGCTGTCGTAGTTCTTCGGCCTCGGCCACCCGATCATCTTTGTCGCCCAGTTCCTTCTGGATGGCCTTGATCTGCTCGCGCAGGTAATATTCCTTCTGGGCCTTCTCCATCTGCTTGCGCACCCGCAGGCCGATCTTTCGCTCCAGCTCCAGGATCTCCTTTTCCTTAGCCAGGATGTCACACAGGATATTTAGCCTTCTTTTGATATCTACAGCCTCCAGGACGGCCTGTTTATCAGTCAGCTTGAGGTTCAAATGGGAGGCCACCACATCGGCCAGGCGGCCGGGTTCTTCCAGGCTAACCACGGCCACCACCGTTTCCGGGGGGATTTTTTTGGCCATCTTAACATAGGTTTCAAACTCGTCCACCAGGCAGCGCATCAGGGCCTCAATCTCGGGGGAAGTCGCCGTAGGCTCCGGGGCCTCTTCGACTTCCACCTTGAGGAAGGGGTCATGGCTGACATACTGCTGGATCTCACCCCGGCGGATACCTTCCACCAGGATCCTGATGGTTCCTCCAGGTAATTTCAATAATTGTTTAATCTCCGCGATGGTGCCGGTGGTATAGATATCGTTTTCGCCGGGATCGTCGTCCTGGGCTTCTTTCTGCATGGCCAGGAAGATCAACCGGTCCCCAAGCATGGCCGCCTCAATGGCGCTTACCGAGCGTTCCCGCCCTACATCCAGGTGAATAACCGTGTAGGGAAAAACAATAACCCCGCGCAGGGGCAAGAGGGGCAGGGCTCGACGCAAAATTTACACCTCCAGGGTGCTCCCTATATATATCATTCTCTCCAAAGGTAATTATTCTTTTATATTCTACGCCAGGAAGATGGTTATTGCAATAGGCCAACTTCTGGCTTAGCCCTATTTCGCGGATGTTCCTCGGAAAATAGACTTCTACCAAAAGTGGATATTTGCTGCTAGGGTGAGGCAGGTTCCCTGCGGGCGCTAGTTGCGCCATTATACAAGGACTTCGCTTCGCAGGCCTCGGGCGCGGCCAAACTCGGCCCTGCTGGCCTCAAACAGGTGGCCGCGCTGTTCCCTCGGCCTGCTCCGCTCTTTGAATTAAGGCGCCAAGGCGCCCTCCGGGAACCTGCCTCACCCGCGGTCACAAACACTTACGTTACGATCCCCATCCCGTTCACCGCCGCCTCGGTGCGGCTTCGCTGAGTTTGCTCTACGCCGCGAACTAAGTCACCTTCCGCCTGTACCCGCCGCCCCCTGCCTCCACCTGCAATTTTCTAACAGCTCATGGGGCGGCCGAGGTTGGGGGCCGCACTTAAAACCTGGGGCCGGGCCTTATACCTCTCCGGGGTGGTTACCTGGGCCGGCGGCAGCAAAGCCTCGGCTAGAACTTCGCTGACCGTCTGCACCGGGACAACCCGGATATCCGCCAGGGTGCGAAAGATCTCCTGCCAGTTATCCTTAGGGATCAGAACCTTCCTGGCGCCGGCCAGGCGGGCGGCCTCCACCTTGGCGACGACACCGCCCACTGGCCGCACCCGGCCCTGGATGGAAACCTCCCCCGTCATGGCCACCAAGTTATTGACCGGTGTTTCCGTAAGGGCGGAATAAACGGCCGTCAGCATGCTGACCCCCGCTGAGGGGCCGTCCACCGGCACCCCGCCGGGGAAGTTCAGGTGGATGTCATAATCCCGCAGGTCAACTTGCAGAAGGCGCCGCAGGACCGTCTGGACGTTATCTACAGCATTGCGGGCCATACTCTTACGCCGGATACGTCGGCCGTCGCTGCTGCCGGATTCCTCTTCCTCCACGACACCGGTGACGATAACCTGGCCGCGCCGGCGGCCGACGAGATTCACGCTGGCTTCCAGCTCCACGACCAGGCCCATGTTAGGGCCATAGACAGCCAGGGCGTTCACTACGCCCACCTGTGGCTCCGGAGGTACCTTGCTATCCATCCGGGGCGTGTACTGGCCGCAGGTTACCACCCACTCGATATCCCGGCGGTCTATCGTCTGGCGTTTATCCGTCATAGCCACTCCAGCGGCTAACTGGACCATATTTACTGCTTCGCGGCCGTTGGTGGCATACTGCTTGATTACCTCGACGGCATCGCCAGCAATGCCCAGATTGATCTTCCGGGCGGCGTTGCGGACGATGAGGGCGATTTCATCGGGCAACAGGGGGCGAAAGTAGATTTCCTGGCAACGGGAGCGAATGGCCGCCGGAATCTCCTGGGGTAAGCGGGTAGTCGCCCCCACCAGACGGAAATCAGCCGGCAAACCGTTGCGGAAGATATCGTGGATGTGGCTGGGGATATTGGTGTCCTCGCTGCTGTAGTAGGCACTCTCCAGGATAACCTTGCGGTCTTCCAAGACCTTCAGTAGTTTGTTGATATGGATGGGGTGCAGTTCGCCGATCTCGTCGATAAAGAGGACACCCCCGTGGGCGCGGGTGACAGCTCCCGGCTTGGGCTGGGGAATACCCGCCATACCCAAGGGGCCGGCTCCCTGGTAGATAGGGTCGTGTACCGAGCCGATCAAGGGATCAGCAATGCCCCGCTCATCGAAGCGCGAGGTGGCCCCATCGACTTCAACGAATTTGGCTGTTTCTTTAAAGGGAGATAGGGGATTCTTCTTGGCTTCCTCCAGGACCAGCCGGGCAGCGGCTGTCTTGCCCACCCCGGGCGGGCCGTAGATGATAACATGCTGGGGGTTGGGCCCGCAGAGGGCGGCTCGCAGGGCCTTAAGCCCTTCCTCCTGACCGATGATCTCGGCAAAGGTGCTGGGCCGGGTCTTTTCCGCCAGGGGCTCAGAGAGGGATATCTCCCGCAGGTGCTGGAGCTTTTCCAGTTCTTTGCGGGATTCCTTTTCCACCGCCACCCGGCTACCCTGCTGGTTACGCAGGAGGTTCCAAAAATACAGGCCAATCACTACGGCGAAGAATATCTGGATAAAGCCCAGGACACCGCCCAGGCCTTGACCCCATTCCGGCATAGCACTTCTCCTTTCCGTATCAAACCATCACCTAAAGTTTATCCGGAAAGGAAATTTTTATCCGAAGGGGCGCTAATCCTGAAAATGCAAAGGGCGATGGCTGCAGCCACCGCCCTCTCCATTCAGGCCGTTTCTTCTTTTTTCTTTTTCCGCTCCACCGTCAACAGGAGGGGTTCCTCCTTGCGCAGGACAACATCCTTGGTAATGATACACTTGGAGATGTTGTTCCGGGAGGGTATCTCGTACATGACGTCGAGCATGATCTCCTCCAGGATGGCCCGCAGGCCCCGGGCGCCGGTTTCCCGTTTGATGGCCTCCCGGGCAATGGTCGTCAAGGCGTCCTCCTTAAACTCCAGGGTCACCCCGTCCATCTCAAAGAGCTTCTGGTACTGCTTCACCAGGGCGTTCCGGGGCTCCGTCAGCACTCGGATCAAAGCCGCTTCATCCAGAGCATCCAGGGTGACAATCACCGGCATCCGGCCGACAAACTCGGGGATGAGGCCGTACTTCAACAGATCCACCGGCAGCACCTGCTTCAGGATATCCCCCACCTGGACGTCGTTCTTACCCCGGATCTCGGCGCCAAAACCCATGGTTTTTTGGGAGACCCGGTTTTTGATGATCTTATCCAGACCATCAAAGGCGCCGCCGCAGATAAAGAGAATATTGGTGGTATCCAGCTGGATAAACTCCTGATGGGGATGCTTGCGGCCACCCTGGGGCGGCACACTGGCAATGGTGCCTTCCAGGATCTTTAACAGGGCCTGCTGTACCCCTTCGCCGGAGACGTCCCGGGTAATGGACGGGTTCTCCGACTTGCGGGCTATCTTATCGATCTCATCGATATAGACGATGCCCTTTTCCGCCTTCTCCACATCGTAGTCGGCCGCCTGGATCAGCTTTAACAGGATGTTCTCGACATCCTCGCCGACATAGCCGGCTTCTGTCAGGGAGGTGGCGTCGGCAATGGCAAAGGGCACGTTGAGGATGCGGGCCAGGGTCTGAGCCAACAAGGTCTTACCGCTGCCGGTAGGCCCCATCATGATGATGTTGCTCTTCTGGAGCTCGACGTCATCCATCTTCATGCCCAAGTTGATGCGCTTGTAGTGGTTGTAAACAGCCACGGCCAGGGCTTTTTTGGCCTTATCCTGGCTAATGACGTACTGGTCGAGGATCTCCCGAATCTCCCGGGGTTTGGGCAGTTCGCCCATCTCCAGGTTGAGATCCTCGCTCAGTTCTTCCTCAATGATCTCATTACATAGCTCGATGCACTCATCGCAGATGTATACACCCGGGCCAGCGACCAGTTTTTTGACCTGATCCTGAAGTTTGCCACAGAAGGAGCACTTCAGCTGGCCTTTGTCATCAGTGTACTTATACACTTTCTTCACCTCGCTGTCCCTTATTTAGCGGGCAACTCGCGCTTGGTGATCACCTCATCAATAAGCCCGTATTCCCGGGCCTCCCTGGCACTCATAAAGTGATCGCGATCGGTATCCCGGGCGATCTCCTCCAGTGGTTTACCGGTTATCTCGCTTAGGATGCGATTAAGATTATCCCGGGTGGCCAGGATCCGCCGGGCATGGATCTCGATATCTACCGCCTGGCCCTGGGCGCCGCCCATGGGCTGGTGAATCATGATCTCGCTGTTAGGCAGGGCAAAACGTTTACCCTTAGCCCCTGCTGCCAGGAGGAAGGCGCCCATGCTGGCCGCCAACCCCACGCAGATAGTCGAGACGTCGGGACGGATATACTGCATGGTATCAAAGATGGCCATCCCCGCCGAAATCGAACCCCCGGGGCTGTTTATATAAAGGTGAATATCTTTATCGGGGTCCTCAGCCTCCAGGAAAAGCATCTGGGCGATTACCAGGTTGGCTACATGGTCATCGATGGCGCTACCCAGGAAAATAATCCTGTCTTTGAGCAGGCGGGAATAGATATCGTAAGCCCGCTCACCCCTGCTGGTCTGCTCTACTACCATTGGTACCAGAATTGACACTGTTAACCCCACCTCCACGTTAAAATTCAGTCGTGAGTGCTATTCAGCCGTCGTAGCTCCTGCTACCTCTGATGGCTCAGCTGCCGCCGATGTCTCGACTGCCTCCAGTGGCTCGGTAGCTTTTGCTGCTTCTACTGTTTCCGCTGCCACACCCTTTGCCGCGGGCTGTACGGGCTTGCTGTGCTCCACCAAGAAATCAATAGCCTTTTTAACCATTATATCGTATTTCAGGACGGACAAGTCGCCCAAATTCTTCCGAACAACATCGGCATCTTGCCGGAATATCTTAGCCATCCTTTCGATTTCGGCGTCAATCTCTTCCTGGCTCGGCTGGATATTTTCGGCTTTAGCAATAGCTTCTAGAACCAGTTCAGTCTTAACGTCCCGCTCTGCCCCGGGCCGGAATTCCTTCCTTAAATCATCCATAGTCCTATCGGTGTTTTTTAAGAACTCCTCCAGGGTCACCTTCCGGGCTTGGAGATTGCGCTCCAGTTCACGAATTCGGGAATCGATCTGCCGCTGGACCATGACTTCCGGTAGGTCCACAGTGGCCGCATCAACAGCTTTGGTCACTACCGCCTCCCTGACGGCGTTTCCGATCTGTTGTTGCTGGCTTTCCTCCAAACGCTTACGGACATCCTGGCGCAGGTCCGCCAGGGTCTCACACTCGCTTACGTCTTTGGCAAACTCATCATCAATGGGGGCCAGCTTCTTCCTTTTAATACCCCGGATGGTTACCTGAAAGACAGCCTCTTTGCCGGCCAGGTTCTCCTCATGATAATCGGAGGGAAAGGTGACGGTGACGGTGCGTTCTTCATCTACCCGTCCACCGACTAGCTGCTCCTCAAACCCGGGAACAAAGGTGCCCGAACCCAGTTCCAGGGGGTAGTTGTTGCCTTCCAGACCCTGATAGGGCTGGCCATCGACTGTGCCCTTAAAATCGATGGTCACTATATCTCCGGCTACCGCCGGGCCGTCCTCGACGACCTCCAGTTCAGCGTAACGCTCTTGCAACCGCTTCAGGTAGGCGTCGATATCTGCCTCGGTGATCTTGACTTCCGGGCGTTCGACCTCCAGGCCGGTGTAAGGGCCGAGCTGGACCTCCGGTTTAACTTCCACCCGGGCTTTAAAGACCAGGGGTTCGCCCTCTTCTACCTTGACTATTTCCACCTCCGGCCGGTCGATGGGCTCGAGCTGGTGCTCGGCCACAGCCTCTTCATAGGCCGGCGGAATGACGATCTCGGCCGCCTCGTTTAAGATGGGCTCCTTACCGATAAATTGTTCCAGGATAAAGCGCGGGGCTTTACCCTTCCGGAACCCTGGAATATTTACCTCTTTAACAAGACGGCGATAGGCCTGGTTAAGGGCTTTTTCGACCCTGGAAGCCTCAACTTCTACTTCCAGGACCACCTGGTGATTCTCTAACTTTTCTACGGCAGCCTTCATTTACTTGCTTGCTCCTCCCTACTCCCGACTATTGGACGCCATTCATTATGACCATCCGTTTGCCTAAAAATACCTTCAGGTTTTATTTCGCCGTGCCTAAAACTTTTCCTGCTAAAAAGATAAAAAAAGCCTTACAAAGAACACCTCGGACGTGTCAGTCCGAGGTACTTTACAAAAAATATGGAGCGGAAGACGGGATTTGAACCCGCGGCCCTCGCCTTGGCAAGGCGATGCTCTACCACTGAGCTACTTCCGCCCGTTATGCCCGTACCAGCACGGTTTCCGTAGCGATATCTTAACAGAAAGCCCCGTACCTGTCAAGTTTTCTGCCGTTTTCGGCCCGGTTATTTTCTTGGTTCAGCTGGCGCTGCAACCGGAGGAATGATCTCTACGTCAGCCAGGGTGATCAAACCCTGCCGGACCATAGTCTGCACCCTGGGCAGTGCGGCGTTTATTTTTTCCGGGCTGTCCACCGCTTCAACTATTACCGGCAGGTCGGCGGAAAGCTCCAGCAGGCGCGAAGCGTATAGCTGCCGGCGCTTACCATAGCCCTCGATGCCCCGGCTCACTGTCACCCCGGCCAGACCGGCGGCTTTTAGTTCCAGCACTAAAGCATGGTAGAGGGCCTTGCCCTGCCACTTCATCCCTTCACCTAGGTAAACCGTCAACCGTTTAGCCTTTGTACTGTCCAATTCTATCCCTCCAACCCGGCAATTAGAAACACTGCCTTTACGCCAATTTCCCAGCCGCCAGCCAGCCCAGCCAGGCCAGAAACAAACCCGTTGCTACACTACCCAGACTATAGGCCAGAGCCCGGACGCCTTCACCCTCACCAATCATAGTGAGGGTCTCATAGGTGAAGGTGGAAAAGGTGGTATAGGCCCCTACAAACCCCGTCCCCAGGCCCACGGTGACGCCGGTGGGTAATTTGCCGACCGGCAGGGCCAGCAGCAGCCCCAGCAGGAAGGCCCCGCTCAAGTTTACTACCAGGGTACCTAGGGGCCAGGTAGCCCCGATACGGTTTCCCAGCCAGCGGCTGATCAGGAAACGGGCCAGGGTCCCGGCCGCCCCGCCGCAACCGACATACAGCAAGGTCATTACCCTTCATCCTTCTTGTTTATTATACTACGCAATCCTCCGGGAGATAGCGGAAACAACGAAAATAAGGATGACAATGGTAGACGTGCCAAAAAGATCCCTATTTGCATAGTTGCCACCCCCCCCACCAGAGAAGTAAACAGGTAGAGAAGGGCTAGAAAGGTTTTCCCGGCCTGGAGCAGGTGGACAGTCTCAACGCTGAAGGTAGAAAAGGTAGTAAAGGCGCCAATCATGCCGGTGGTGAGCCCTAGGCGCAGCTCCGGCCCCATCACTAGCCGTTCTAGGGTATAAGTCAGGATAAAGCCCATAGCCAGGCAACCGCCCAGGTTGATGAGCCAGGTAGCCAGGGGGAAGGCTCCGGGCCAGAGATGGTTGAGCCAACCCGAGAGAAAGTAACGACCGACGGCGCCACCGAAACCCCCGGCGGCTAAATAAAGGTAAAGCATAGCAAATTAGCCCCCATCGCGATAAAACTCTCTGCCTGCATCTGTTACCCGGTATAGCCGGAACTAACCTGGCAATTTCTGCGTCATCACTATCTGTGAGTAGATAATTAGCCAACCCTACCGTGGCCCGTAGCATCCATACTACCGTGTTGTTTCTTTCCCCCGTCTATTTCCAGGCAAACAAAAGACCCCTACCCCAGAGTAAACTGCCCCCCGGGCGTAGGGGTCATCACTGCCACACTGCAGATTGAAAGGGAACCCCATCCCTCAGGAATTAAGTTTTCCTTGACACAAGGGTTATTTATTCTACACCGGTGGCTATATTCCTGTCGCCCCCCTTACTTTTTATCCGGATGAACACCAGGGCCGCCTGTAACGTAGTTGTAAAAAAAGTCCCGGAAGCTTCCGGGTGTGGTAGGGTATATATTTTAAAGGAGGTCAGAGGGCTTTGTTCGAGTCTTATAATAGCACGTGGTCATTATAAACGTATTAAGTCACGTTTAAAATTAAATTAAGTTTGCCGGCGTCCTTTACTTGCGAGTATAAGGGTCTAGGTAAAGAACTACAGTGTTCATACCCGGGCGCACTAAAAAAATCCCGGTTAAAAACCGGGATTTTGGGCTTAACTGGTGCGGGCGAGAGGACTTGAACCTCCACGGCTGTCAAGCCACCAGATCCTAAATCTGGCGCGTCTGCCCTTCCGCCACGCCCGCAAAAAAATGGTGAGCCATCGGGGAGTCGAACCCCGGACACCCTGATTAAAAGTCAGGTGCTCTACCTGCTGAGCTAATGGCTCACAAATATGGCTGGGGCGGCTGGATTCGAACCAGCGGAATGACGGATCCAAAGTCCGTTGCCTTACCGCTTGGCTACGCCCCAAAGTAAATAAAATGGGGTGGGAGATGGGACTCGAACCCACGACCCCCAGGGCCACAACCTGGTGCTCTAACCAACTGAGCTACACCCACCACGTCTTTTTCTGGCGCGCCTGGCAGGATTCGAACCTGCGGCCAGCGGCTTAGAAGGCCGCTGCTCTGTCCAGCTGAGCTACAGGCGCCTGAACTTGGAGCGGGTGATGGGAATCGAACCCACGTAGCCAGCTTGGAAGGCTGGAGCTCTACCATTGAGCTACACCCGCAAGCAAATTTTATTATATCACAAAATCAACTTAAAGTCAAAAACAGATTCTACTACTCAGGCCCACTCTAGCACATACCAAACCGGCTTCAAGTTTTAAGGTTCACCAATTACCCATCGCTACGGGATCGTCCGGTGGGTATCTGCCGCCGGTTGGGAAGCAAACCAGCAATAATCAAAAAGCCACGCAAGCTGCTGCATCCAGGGCAGTACTTATTATAATCCAACGTCCCATTCCTGGCAAGACCATCTTAGAGGCCGACCGGCATAAATACAGCCGCGATGTGAGAAAGTGCCCGGTTTGGAGGCTGGCAAGGTACAACGCTGGCAAGGCAAGAATTATACCGGCATTGACGTCACTGGCAACACACTGGCGTCAATGATAACAATCAAAATGTCACTCCGCCGGCCAGAGACGGCTTAAAACCGGCCACAGATTCTTTACTGCCCGGGCACGGTGGCTCAATTTATTTTTTATCTCCGCCCCCAGCTCAGCCAGGGTTTGGCCATACTCCGGCAGGTAAAACAGGGGGTCATAGCCGAAACCCTGATGGCCCTGGGGTTCGGTAGTAATCAGGCCCTCCAGGGTGCCTTCCGCTAGATAAGTGTCGCCATCAGCGGTCACTAGAGCCAGTACGCAGCGGAAGCGGGCTGTCCGTTTCTCTCGCGGCACCCCCTCCAGGAGGCGGAGGAGTTTGGCATTATTGCGCCCGTCGTTGGTGGGCTCGCCAGCGAAGCGGGCCGAGTAGATACCCGGGGCGCCCTGCAAATAATCAACCTCCAGGCCGGAGTCGTCGCCCAGGGCTGACAGCCCGGTGAGACTGGCCGTCATCCGGGCCTTAAAGAGGGCATTATCGGCAAAGGTGCTGCCCGTCTCCGGCGGCAAACTGAAACCGGGGAAATCCGCCAGGGTTTCTATTTCTACCCCCAGGACTTCTAAAAGCTCCCGGAACTCCTCCCCTTTACCGGCGTTTTTAGTAGCTATCACCAGTTTATTGATCATGGCCCGTCCCCACTTGGTCCGCCAGGTCACCCAGGACCTGCTTTTGAATAGCAATCAAGGTGTTGACTCCCTCCCCTGCCAGGTCAAGCATGGCTGCCAGCTGTTCCCGGCTGAAGGGCCGGCCCTCCGCCGTCCCCTGAACCTCCACCAGCTGGCCGGAACCGGTCATGACGACGTTCATATCCACCCCGGCATGGGAATCCTCCTGAAAGTCCAGGTCCAGGAGGAGTTCTCCATCCACCAAACCCACACTGATTGCCGCCAGGAAATCCTGCAGGGGCAACCGGGGAATGGCTCCAGCCGTGACCAGACCAGCCAGGGCCTCGGCCAGGGCTATGTAGCTACCGGTAATAGCTGCCGTCCGAGTGCCCCCATCGGCCTGGAGGACGTCGCAATCCAACCAGATCGTCCTTTCCCCCAGGAAGTGGACATTAACAACGCTGCGCAGGGCGCGGCCAATGAGCCGCTGGATCTCCTGGGTCCGGCCACTGAGCCGCCCCTTGGTGGCCTCCCTGATAGTCCGTTCCCGGGTCGAGCGGGGCAGCAGGGAGTATTCCGCCGTCACCCAGCCCCGGCCGCTATTTTTTAAAAAGGGCGGTACCCGGTCTTCCACCGTAGCGCTGCAGAGTACCCGCGTATCGCCGACGGTAATGAAAGCCGACCCCTCGGCATACTTAAGGTAATGGCGTTCAATAGTTACCGGACGCATCTCCCGGGGAGTACGCCCATTGGCTCGTATCAATATTACCCAGGCCTCCTGATTATTTACCCGTTTTACCGGCCTGCCCCACTACCCCGCTATAAGCATCCCTTGCGCCCCAGGTGGCTCCCAACGAGGCTGCCGGCTACCCTATACCCTAGTCCTGCTTCATCCAGATATTCTTTAAAATCCAGCTCCATTTTCCTGGTACCGGCTAGTTCCGGCCAGCCAACCAGTTTGATGCCCACCTCGCTAAAGGAGCGGGGATTACCACTGACATAAAAATTGTGGGCCCGGGAACCATGGGGTCCCCGCAGGCCGCCGCTCCTGGCCAGGACAGCCTTTAATTCCTGAACTGTGGCTGCCGCCGGGTCAATGAGGGTAACGCCGGGACCGGCTACTGCCTGGATGACCGGTGCCAGGAAGGGGTAATGGGTACATCCCAGGATCAAAGTATCGATCCCGGCTTGGAGGATAGGCGCCAGGGCCTCGCCAACCGCCGCTTCCGCCCGGGGTCCGCTAACCTCCCCCGCTTCCACCAGGGGGACAAAACTGGGACACGCCCGGGGATAGACCTGTACCCCTGTCTGCCGGGCCAAAAGGGCCTGCCGGTGGGCGTCGCTGGCGATGGTGGCTTCAGTGGCGATAACTCCGATACGGCCGTTTTTCGTCGCCTGCAGGGCCGCGACGACTCCGGGCGTAATGACGCCGACGATAGGGATAGCATACTTTTTTTGCAGGTAAGGGAGGGCCACAGCCGAGGTAGTATTGCAGGCGTCCACAATGGCCTTGGTGCCTTGGGCAATTAAAAAGCCGACAATCGTATCGGCAAAATAGATTAACTCGTCTACTGTTCGCGACCCGTAGGGTACATGAGCCGTATCGCCAAAATAAACTATGGTCTCAGCCGGTAACTGGCGGGTAATCTCCCGAGCTACCGTCAAACCGCCGACGCCGGAATCGAAAATCCCCACTGGTTGGACGGGAAGCACCGCCCTCAACTCCTTATCAAGGTGCTTCTTGGTAAAACACCAGTACTGAATATTATATGCGCAAAACCCGGACCTTCATGCCTATTTACCCTTGCGCCAGTAGCGACAAAAACCGCCATAGGCAGTCCGTAATTCCTGGATGGCCACAAAGGCCGCCGGGTCCCATTCATTGATAATCTGCTGGATTTCATTTAACTGACGACGCGGGAAACTGAGATTCAAAATCGGGTGGGTACCATTCCGCCCCGTTCCCTCAGTTATAGTCACCCCGAAGCCGGCGGCCCGTAAAGCCTCGGCCAGTTGCAGGGGAGCGGCCAGGGAAATGATCTGCATGGTCAGCTGTCCCAGGGCCACCTTTTCTTCAATCAAGCTGCCGACAATATTGCCGGTGGTAAATCCCAGGGCATAAAAGGCCATGCTCACCGGGTCACTCAAACGATCAACAACATACTTTAAGGCCACCACATAGATGGTCACTTCAAAAAGACCAATGCCCGCGGCATAAAAACGCTTGCCGCGAACTAACAAAAGCATACGCATGGTAGCCATGCTGACGTCGGTAACCCGGGCCAGAAAGATCAATAAGTAGCCACCAAGCAGGACTAGCACCGGCTCCCCCTCCCCTTTAGTCGCCGTTGCCATCCCATTTTAACAGAGAAGGCAAAGGCCTGCAAGCAATTTACAGGCCCTCGCCCCGGCTTATTTGTGTCCTATTGTCCGGAAAAATAATCACTGATCCCGTTGAAGATCCCCTGGGCCACCAGGGCCTGGAAGCTCGTGGTGTTCAGGAGCTGCTCCTCAGTAGGATTGGAAATAAAAGCCGTCTCCACCAGCACCGAAGGCATATCAGTATTCCGCAGGACCGCGAAGTTGGCCTCTTTGACTCCCAGGTCCTGGCGGCCGATGGCTGCCACCAAGTCCTTCTGGATCAGGGTGGCTAGGCGCTGGCGTTCCTCCCGCTGGCCTCCCAGGGCCGTGTCCGGCGGCGCGTAGAAATAGGTCGACGTTCCGGCGGCGCTGGCACTTAAGGAGGCGTTGGCGTGAATGCAGATAAACAAGTCGGCGCCTAAGTCGTTAGCAAAATAGGCCCGCCCGGCCAGGGAATAGGGGGTGGTTTCGCCATCGCGGGTCATATAGACCGTGGCGCCGGCGCTCCGCAGGAGGTCAGCCAGCTTCCGGGACATGGCCAGGTTGACATCCTTCTCCTGGACGCCACTTGGCCCGATGGCTCCCGGGTCAGTGCCGGCCGGGTCGGTGCCATGACCGGGGTCGATGACGATTTTACTCCCCCGGAGAGAGAGCTTTTTTAAGTGGAAAACCACTGCTGACCCCAGAGTCCGGGTAGTAAAACTGGCGGCCCCGCTGAGATCGAATACCACCCGCGCCGTACCGGCGTCATACTGGCCCAGGCGCACCTGCGCCAGGGGTGGCCGGTTTACTACCACCGTTTCCTGCCCCGGCGCTAACGCCAGGGTGGCCCCCGCTATATCGAAAATCAAGCGGTTTTGCCAGCGGCAGCTTTTAAAGGTAAAAGGCCGGTTGCTCTGGACGGTGATATCAATCCAGTCTGGTCCCGGGGTAACTGTAACCCCGGTGATCTTCAGGGCGTTGTTATCCCCGCCGCCCGGTCCCTGGTTGCCGTCTCCAGGCCCTGGCTGGCCGTTACCGGGACTGCTGCCGCCCTGGGCCGGCTTTTCCGGAGAATAAGTTGCCAGAGAACTGGCCAACCAGCCGCGCTGGCCGTTATCCAGCTCTACCAGCCACCAGCTACCCTGCTGCTGCCAGATAGGTAACCGGCTGCCAGCCGGCGCTGTGCCTACCTGCCGCTCCACCGAAGTGGGACCAGCTAATATGGCCACCGGCTTACTGCCGACAATAGCCGTGCCCAGGGGGTCTCCTGGCGGCTGCTGCCCACTCCCGGGTGGGTTGCTGCCGGGTGGCTGCTCGTTCCCCGGCGGGTTAGTGTTAGGCGGCGGGTTGTCATTTGGCGGTGGATTGTTACCAGGCGGATTAGTATCCGGCGGCGAGTTATTATCCTGGACCGGTTCCGCATAGTCGGCAGAAACCCAGCCTTTCGTGCCGCCGGACAGCTCCACCTGGTACCAGCCGTCACCAGTAGCCAGCAGCTTTGCCATTGTACCCCGGGGTATAACGGTGATTACATCATATCCCGTCCCCGGTCCACTACGGACGTTAACATAGCTGCCGGTGATCCGCACCTGGCCGCTGGAGGGTGCAGCTCCAAGCCAGATGCTGACTGTCTGGGAGGAATCATCCCATGCCACCCGGCCGCCGAAGGCCTGGACGATAAAGCGCACCGGCACCATGGTCGTGCCGCCCTGGAGGACCGGCACCGTGTCCAGGTTAAGGGCCCGGCCGTCAACTCTAGCCTGGCGGCTGCCGATCCATATCTTTAAAGTTGTCGCTCCCCGGGTGATTACTACCCCCTGTTCAGCTTCCCGCCACTCTACCCGGGCGCCCATATACTCCATAATAAAGCGCACCGGTACCATGGTACGACCGTTAGTGTCAGTATAGGCGGGCACCGTAGGGTTCACCCCGCTACCATTGAGGACCAGACTAACCCCGGGGTTGGCCGCGGCCGGCCTGGGCATCAGCCCCATGGCGATTATGTACACCAGCGCCACGATAAATAGGGCCAGGCTCCGCCGGCCATTGGTTACGTGTCTAACCATCACCCTTCCTTTCTCCTTTCAACCTTTTAAATACCATCTATACTATTCGCTGCCGGTGAAGCCTTTCCTTCCCACAAGACAGCTTTTGTCGAAAAAACAACAGGGCCGTCTCCAGGCGACCCTGTTTTTGCTGGATATGTTAATACCTGCCTGCCCTGGACCCCTTACTCGACTAGCTCGCCGGCAGGGTGATAGTACTCTACTTTTTAATCAAGCTCTCGTTCCGGCCCATAGCTGCCGAAACGTCGACATGCCCGGCAATGGTCTGAACATACTTCCCATCGACCAGGAATTGGACCTGCTTAACGGTGGGAAATTGGGTCAGCGTGTTGACAATGGAATAGACCGTCAGGCTCTCCCCCAGGGAACCACCGCTGTGGTTAGCCACCAGTTCCTTACTAAAGTCCACCCTGGCCAGGCCGTCGGGACGGATATTGATATCCTTCAACACTGTCCCTTTGGGGATGGTCGGCAGCAACTGGGAACCGGGAGCAGGACCCTTGATTAACTCGTCGATGGTCGCCCGGGCGATACCCTCCACTGCTGCTATGCTCCGCTTTTCCGGTACCAGGTAATTACCGCTGGGATCACTGAAGTAAAGGACTACCTGGGCGGTTTTAACCGGCGCCCCGGCCTGGGGCTGCCCTTCCGGAGCCGGGATACTGGCCTCTGGGGGAGGAACCTGGACCTGGACCTGGGGCTGGGCCTGGCCCCGCAGCCTGTCCGTCAGGCCACAGCCACTGATCATCGCGACCATGAGCAGCATACCTGCAGCAACCGCTAAATACTTACGCCACCGCAAAGATATCCCTCCTTTGGAGATTCTAATGCTAATATCATAGATATCCTGTCAAGGAGGGATATATTACTAATTTTTTTGGTCTAAGCCAAAACTTCCTGCAGAGCCCGGATAAAAAGCTCATTCTGGCGGCGGGTGCCAATAGTTACCCGCAAGAAAGTATCGTAGCCGAAGATATCCCCCGTTCTGACGATAACCCCCCTTTGCAATAGCTGCTGGAAGACCTCCCGGCTGTCTCGCCGGATGTCAATAAAGATAAAGTTGGCTTCAGTGGGGATATACTTTAAATTCAGGGCCTCAAACTGGCTGTAGAGATAGTCCTTACCCTCACTATTTACCTCCCGGCTTTTGCCCACGTGAGCCGCGTCCTTCAGGGCAGCCACGGCCGCCGTCTGGGCCAGGAGGTTGACATTAAAGGGTTCCCGTACCCGGTTCAGGTCACGGATAATCTCGGTGACAGCCACGCCGTAGCCCACCCGCAGACCGGCCAGGCCGTAGATCTTGGAGAAGGTCCTGAGGACAATGACGTTAGCCCGGCCGGCCCGGACATAGGCCAGGCTGTTAGGATAGTGTTCGGCTGTTACATAATCCGAGTAGGCTTCATCCAGGACGACCAGGACCTCTGGCGGGACCTGCTTTAAGAAAGCGTCCAGGGCGGCCTGGCCGACAATGGTCCCCGTGGGATTGTTAGGATTGCAGATGAAAACCAGGCGCGTCTGGGGCGTAATGGCCGCCGCCATAGCCTTCAGGTCATGGCGGAAGTTGCGGCTGGGTACTTTAATGGCTCGTCCACCCATGACCTGGGCCGCAAACTCATACTCGGAGAAGGTCGGGTCGGCGACAACAATCTCATCGCCCGGGTTAATATAGGCCTCAGCCAGCATCTTCAGAATCTCATCAGTACCGTTGCCGATAATTAGGTTCTCCTGTTCGACTTTCAACCTGGCTGCCAGGGCTTTTTTTAAATAATAGCAGTTACCGTCTGGGTAAAGATAAACCCTCTCACTGGCTTCCCGCAGGGCTTGGACAGCGTCCGGCGAGGGGCCTAAAGGATTTTCATTGGAGGCCAGTTTGATTACATCCTTTACCCCTAGCTCCCGCTGGACCTCTTCAATGGGCTTTCCGGGGACGTAGGGTTTGATGGTGAGAATGGATTCCCGGCACTTGGGAGCAGCAGCCATGGGTAGGTCATCTCCTTTTAATTATACCCCCGCCTAGAGGCGGTAAATTTTTTCCCCATCCAGGACGTTAATCCCCCTGGCGCGTAATACTTCGATGGCAGCATCCAGTTCTTCCACCCGGAAGATGACCAGGGCACCGTTATCCCCTTTGCCGATAAAGGCGTAGAGATACTCGATGTTAATGCCCTTTTCCTCTAGGATAGCCAGGATGCTACTAAGGCCGCCAGGCCGGTCAGGCATCTCGACCCCCAGGACTTCCGTCAGGCTGACGGTAAAGCTGGCGGCCTTTAATTCGGCGTAAGCCCGGTCCGGATTATCGACGATCAGGCGCAGGATGCCAAAGTCCGAGGTGTCGGCGATGGATACGGCGCGGATGTTGATGCCCTGCCCGGCCAGGAGCCGGGTGACGGCCGCCAGCCGGCCCGATTTGTTCTCTAGGAAAACCGAGATCTGCTTGATCTTCACCAAACTCGCCTCCTTCGAAATAGGATTCTACCAAAAATAAATGGTTGTTACTGTCATCCTGCTGCGGCCTCGAACAGGTGGCCGCGCTGATCCGAAAGCACTCTCGTTCTTTTGATACTCACGCGCCAAGGCGCCCTCCGGGAACCTGTCTCACCCTCTATCACAAACACTTACGTTACAATCCCCATCCCGTTCACCGCCGCCGCGCTGCGGCTGCGCTGAGTTTGCTAGCGCCTTGAACCAAGTCGCCTTGCGCCTGTACCCGCCAGCCCCTGCCTCCACCTGCATTTTCATTCTTCGTGGCGGGGCGTCAGCCCCCATGAGAGGCTCCTCCTTAGAACTTTCGTTTATCTATAACCCTTACAGCTTTGCCTTCGCTGCGCTGAATGGATTTGGGCTCAACCAGGGTAACCTTGACGCTGATGCCCAGGGTGCTCTCTAGCTCGTGGCGCAGGCGTTTCTCCAGGTCTTCCAGGCGCCGGACCTTATCAGAGAAGAGGTCTTCGGAGACCTCCACCTTGACCTCCAGGGTATCCAGGGGGCCGACCCGATCGACGATGAGGAGGTAATGGGGCTCGGTACCGCCCATCTCCAGGAGGACGCTCTCCACCTGGGAGGGGAAGACGTTGACCCCGCGGATGATGAGCATGTCATCGGTGCGTCCCGTAAAACGGGCTACCCGCAGGTGGGTGCGGCCGCAGGGACAGGCTCCGGGCAACAAGGTGGTGATGTCCCGGGTACGGTAGCGGATTACCGGCAGGCCTTCCTTGGTAAGGGAGGTAATCACCAGTTCGCCGCGCTGGCCCGGGGGCAACTGCTGCCCAGTTACCGGATCGATAACCTCCACCAGGAAGTGGTCGCCGAAGATGTGCAGGCCGTGTTTCTCCTGACACTCGATCCCAACGCCGGGGCCGATGACCTCGCTCAAGCCGTAAATGTCGACGGCGCTGATGCCCAAGCGTTTCTCGATCTCCTGGCGCATGCTCTCTGACCAGGGCTCAGCGCCGAAGATACCGCAGCGGAGCTTGAGCTCTTCCGGTTTAATCCCCATCTCCGCCATTACTTCCGCGATATACAAGGCGTAGGATGGGGTACAGGTCAGGACAGTGCTGCCGTAGTCCTTCATGATCATGACCTGGCGTTTGGTATTGCCGCCGGAAATGGGGATTACCGAGGCTCCCAGGCGCTCGGAACCGTAGTGGATCCCCAGGCCGCCAGTAAAGAGGCCATAGCCGTAGGCGTTCTGGATAATATCGTGGCGGGTGGCGCCGCCGCAGACCAGAGCCCGGGCCATGAGTTCCGCCCAAACGTCGATATCGTGGCGGGTGTAGCCCACCACCGTCGGTTTGCCGGTGGTGCCCGAAGAGGAGTGAATACGGACGATCTCGCTCATAGGTACAGCGAACATGCCGTAGGGGTAGTTATCCCGCAAATCCTGTTTGGTGGTGAAGGGCAGTTTCTGCAAATCATCAAGACTCTTGATATCCCCGGGCTCCAGGCCTATCTCTTGAAAGGCCCGGCGATAAAAGGGGACATTAAAAAAGGTTCTTTTAACCGTGGCCTGAAGGCGTTCCATCTGCAGTTCCCGCAGTTCTTCCTCGGGCATACACTCGTAGCGTTCGTTCCAGTACAAACCCGTACCCCCCATTATCTCCATATAGCATAGATTATTCCACGTAAGCTGGGGAATTCCTGCTAAAAACCGGCGCTAAATTTTAGCGCCGGCTATTTTTCTTGCCATCATAGCTAAAAACAGCCGTTTTGCCATCAATAACTGTTTCCAGGTGTACCGGCCGGCCCCATAGAAGGTAAACGTGGGGCAAGGTCTTCTCCAGGTAGGGGATATCTAGCTCCAGCCCTTCATAGCGGTGTTTAAGGTAGAGTTCCCCCCGCCGCTGGTAATCGGCGTCTTCGACAACAATGTACGGGTAACCGCAGTTAGTCAAGCGGCTGACCAGGCCATCCCGGACCTTTTCCCAGTCCTTTTCCACCACCACCCATTCTGACCCAACTTTCTGATAAAGATATAAATCCAGTTCCTCCACCAGTTCCCTAGTCAGGTAGTTGCGCAGGAAGGAGATGTCGTTCTCACAGGAGCGAACCTCAAAGATCTTGGCCTTCCCTTCACCCCCGGGCCGTCCGTAACGTTCCCGTTCCTCCTGGTTCGGGTTATCCCAGCGTTTCTCGATGTCCTCAAAAATCTTGCTGCCGACAAAGTAAGGGTTGATCTGCCGGTGGCCCGGCTGAATGACGCTGGCGTGGAGGCGGGCAAACTCGACTGTTTCCTCCGGGGTCAAATCGAGTTCCCGGATAATCCGAGGATGCCAGTAGGCAGCCCAGCCCTCGTTAATGATCTTGGTCTCCATCTGGGGCCAGAAGTACTGCATCTCCTCCCGGATCATAGCCAGGACTTCCCGCTGCCAGTCTTCCAGTTCGGGGCTGTGGGCCATAATGAACCCCAGCATATCCTTGGTCGGCCGGGGTGGTATTTTCCGGTTGCGCTCCGGCGGGGGGGCCTTTATTTTGCCGTCTAGGGCCCAGAGGTCGTCGTAGGGCGTTTCCTGACGGTGATTTCTGGCCTCCTCTTTTTCTTTTTTTTCCTCATCTACAGCAGGGCCGTAGGGTCCTGGGGGCTCGATATGTTCCTGGATGGCCAGGGCGGCATCCAGGAGGATCTCCACCTCCCGGTGGCCGTACTTAAACTCGTATTCCCGGATCTTGTCGGCATGGATGGCCATGGTCTCCACCATCTGGCGGGAAGTGGGGGCAAAGTAGGTGTTGTTTTTAAAGAAATCGCTATGGGCGAAGACGTGGGCAATGACCAGCTTGTTCTGGATTAGGTCATTGCCCACCAGGAGAAAGGCATAGCAAGGATTGGAGTTAATCACCAGTTCGTAGATGCGGCTCAGGTTAAAGTCGTACTGGAGCTTCATTTTGTAAAAGTGTTTGCCGAAGGTCCAGTGGGCGAACCGGGTCGGCATGCCATAGGCGCCAAAGGCATAAAGGACATCGGCCGGGCAGAGTTCGAAGTAGACGGGAAAAAAATCCAGGCCAAATTGCCTGGCCTGGTCATGGATGGTCTCAATGGCCCGAGCCAGGACCTTAAACTCTTGTTCCACCCATTTCTCCCCCCTTCGCGCCGGCGAAGAATTGCCGCAGGGCCTGGTAGACCTCGCTCTTATCCTTGACGGTGACTGTCACCAGGCGGTCATCCTTGATGCGCTTCAGGACGTTCATCAGGGTGCTGGTGCGATAATAGGGGTTAACAATCTCCCCGTAACCCAGGAGGTTGACCTGGGGCAGCAATTCCTGGACCGCCTCCAGGCAAGCCTCGTTATCGCTAGGCAGGTTGTCACCATCAGTAAAATGAAAGGGGTAGATATTATAGTCCGCCGGGGGGTAGCGGCGGTTGATAATCTCCAGGGCCAGGCGATAGGCCGAGGAACAACGGGTACCGCCGCTCTCCCCCTTGGCGAAGAACTCCTCCTCGGTAACCTCCCGGGCCTGGGTGTGGTGGGCGATAAAGACAATCTCCACCTGTTGATACTTGCTGCGTAGGAAGCGCACCATCCAGAAGAAGAAGGTGCGGGCGATATACTTCTCATAGGTTCCCATGGAACCAGAGGTGTCCATCATAGCCAGGACCACGGCGCTGGTCTCGTAACGAATCCTCTCTTCCCAGGTCTTGAAACGCAGGTCCTCGGGGGTGATGCCGCCGATGGCCAACTTGCCCTTCAAGGCGTTGCGCTTCAGGTTTTCCAGGATAGTCCGTTTCTTATCCAAGTTGCCCATGAGTCCCTTACGGCGCACGTCGCGAAACTCGTAAGTTGGGGAAGCCAGGACCGGCTTCTTTTTCTCCTGCAGGTTGGGCAGTTCCAGGTCGCGGAAGAGCATCTCCTGGACCTCTTCCAGGGTAACCTCGGCTTCATAGTAATCCACCCCTGGCTCGTCGCCGGCCCCCGGTCCCTGGCCGGTACCCCCGGCGCTCTCCCGGCCGATAACAGTACCCTTTTTGGTGCCGCCGCTGCCCTGGCCGGCGTGCTGCCCCTGGTTGTAATTAAAACGGAAGTGATACTCCTCCAGGCTGCGGATAGGCACCCGGACCACCTTTTTGTCCTGACCCATAATGATACTCTCTTCGGCGATAATGTGGGGCAGGTTCTTTTTAATGGCCTCCCGCACCTTTTCCTGGTGCCGCTGCTGGTCCAGGTAACCCTTGCGGTGCAGGGACCAGTCTTCCCGGGAGAGGTTGTATTCGACGGTCATCAGCCCTCACCTTCCTTGAAAACTACCATCACTAATGGACCTCCCCAGAGTAGCAACTCACATTAAACAGCACTAACTCGCGGTTAACCCACAGAACCTGGGGCATTAAACCTCATCAGGCCTTGCCCCTGCTTAACGGTTCAGCAGGCTGCCGGTGTATTTCAGAAGCTCATTGGCACAGACCGGGCAGTAGCCGTGCTGGGTAATCAGGCGGTCGATGACGGCATTGATGCGCTTCAGCTGCTCCGGATCCGGTGTCCGGGTAGAGGTAGTGATCTTGACAATGTCCTTCATATCGGCAAAGAGCTTTTTTTCAATGGCCTCCCGCAGGCGCTCGTGGGAGTTGAAATCGAAGGTCTTACCCTTGCGGGCGTAAGAGGATAAGCGGATTAGGATCTCCTCCCGGAAGGCCTTCTTGGCGTTTTCGGTGACACCGATCTGCTCCTCAATGGAACGCATCAGCTTCTCGTCGGGGTCGAGCTCCTCGTCGGTGATGGGGTCGCGGACCTTGGTCTTGTTGACGAAGGCCTCGACATTATCCAGGTAGTTGTTGAACAAGGCGCGAGCGGATTCTTCGTAGGAATAGACGAAGGCCCGCTGGACTTCCTTCTTGGCGTACTCGTCGTACTCCTGGCGTGCCATGGCGAGAAAGTTAATCAGACGCTCCTTCTCCTCCCTGGTAATGGAAGGATGCTGGTCCAGGCCGTCCTTCAGTGCCCGCAGGATATCCAGGGCATTGATGCAGCGGGTATCGGCAGTAATGAGGGCGCTGGAGATACGGTTGATGACGTAGCGGGGATCAACACCACCCATACCCTCGGCCTCAGCCTCGTTCATCAGCTCGACAACGTCCTTTTGCTTAAAGCCCTCGATATCCTCGCCGTCGTAAAGCTTCATCTTCTTCAAGAGGTCTATACCTTGCTTCTTCGATTCCTTCAGGCGCGAGAGGATGGAAAAGATGGCCGCCGCCTGGAGGGCATAGGGGGCGATATGGACGTCGATGTCGCTCTGGCGGATGAGTTTCTGGTAGATCTTCACCTCTTCTCTAACCTTGAGGTTATAGGGAATGGTAATAACCATGATCCGCGACTGCAGGGCCTCGTTCTTGGGATTGCTGATAAAGGCCCGGTACTCGGCCTCATTCGTATGGGCGATAATCATCTCGTCGGCCGAGATGAGGGCGAAGCGGCCGGCCTTGAAATTACCCTCCTGGGAGAGGCTCAGCAGGTTATATAGGAATTTTTCATCGCATTTCAACATTTCCTGGAATTCCATCATTCCCCGGTTGGCCTTGTTAAGTTCGCCGTCAAAACGATAGGCCCGGGGGTCGGACTCAGAGCCATACTCGGCAATGGTGGAAAAGTCGATGCTCCCAGTGAGTTCAGCTATATCCTGGGATTTGGGATCCGAGGGGCTGAAGGTGCCAATGCCGACTCGCTTCTCCTCGGAAAGGACAATCCTCTCCACCGGCACCTCCTCCACCCGGCCGCCGTACTTTTCTTCCAGCATCAATTGGCAAACAGGGCACAGGCTGCCCTCAATAAAGAGGCCGTATTCACGCTGCAGGTCCGGCCGCAATTCCCGGGGAATCAGGTGCAAGGGCTCTTCGTGCATGGGACAACCCTTAATGGCGTAGAGGGCGCCGTCATCGGTCTGGCTATATCTCTCCAGGCCGCGCTTTAACATGGTAACAATGGTCGACTTGCCGCCGCTAACAGGACCCATGAGCAGCAGAATTCGCTTGCGGACGTCCAGGCGCCGGGCGGCGGAGTGGAAATACTCCTCCACCAGCCTAGTCAGGGTTCGTTCCAGGCCAAAAATCTCTCCCTCAAAGAACCGGTAGTGTTTAACGCCGTCGACCTCTTCCACTCCGGCGCTGGCAATCATCTCATAGATACGAGCATGGGCCAGCCGCGCCAGTTTAGGGTTAGCAAGCACCATTTTCAAATAATCAGCGAAAGTCCCTTCCCAGTGAAGTTTTTTCGCTTCCTGGCGGTATTCCTCCAATCGTTGTAATATCTCCACCGGCTCTTCCTCCTTCCCGGTAAAAATAGCAGGCTGTCATCTGCGGGAGTATTATATAATATGAAGTTGCTCACCAAAAAAGAAGGAACTGACAGAAGCAGGAAAAAACGATAAAAGGCCGAATGATAATAGGAGGATCGGCAAAAAATAGCGGCGAGGTGATGGGTATGGGGTATAAATATGAGTTTACCTGGCTGATCCGCCTGCCTGTGGATGAACTGCCCCAGGAACCGTGTGAGCAAAAGGGCGATGGGAAAAACCTGCTACTGTGGAAACGCAGCAGCGGTAATATCATCCTGGGCTTTTTTCGCCAGGGGCATAAACTGACTCATCCAGTGGGTATGGAAGCCCTGATTGTCACCAAAAGTGAAGAGGTCCTGGGCTACGGCCGGATTGTCAAATCGGAGATCTACGAGTTACCGGATGGTTCCCTGACGACGGTGGTGGAGTTTTCCGTTACCCGGCTCTTTGATGCCGAGGAAAAGCGGATCATAACTAAAATCTTCCAGGAAATGTACGGCCAGCAGAAATCTTAACACCTGGTAAACCTGGCAAGGGTTGTTTTTTAGTACCATTAGGTTATAATTAGGATATAGTTGTATGTAATGGCAAAGAAAAATATTCGAGGAGGTCAGCCTCCATGCTTTCAGGTAAGCATTTCACCGTCGAAACAAGCGGTCTTTTAACTTTTGCCCCCGGGGTTAAGGCCCCGGAACCAGACATCCGGCGCCTGGCCGACGCCGTATCGGTATTATACGCTGATGTTCCCCCCAGCGACCAGCCCCTTTATTATATGTACCGGGGCGTATACTTGGATAATGATCAGGAACTCTACCAGCAGCACGATATTCGCTATGACCTTACCGTCGTCTTACCCGGTACCATTGGCAGGGAATACATTAAAACTGTGGGCCACTTTCATCCCCTGAAACCCCACTCCTCCGAGACCTACCCTGAATACTACGAGGTCCTGGAGGGGGAGGCCATTTACCTTTTCCAAAAGAATAACCGCAGCGGCGATGTCGAAGAGGTTATGGCCATTGAGGCTAAAAAGGGTGACAAGGTCTTTATCCCCCCCGCCTATGGCCATGTGACCATCAACCCGGGTGACAAGCCTCTGGTCATGGCCAATCTCATTGAAAGCCACTTCTCTTCCCTTTACGGCCCCTTCCGGGAAAAACGAGGGGCAGCCTATTATTACCTCCAAGGTGAAGATGGTAAAGGTGACTTCGTCAAGAATCCCCGCTACCAGAATTCTGTCGCCCTGAAGCTGATAGCCGCCCCGAGCCTCACCCAGCCCGTGGCTGCAGTGAAAAACAAGTCCCTTTATGAGGCCTTTGTCGCCGAACCGGAGGCCTTTAAGCTGTTGAAGTAATTGGGAAGAAAACGGCGCCCGCAATAGTAAACCCCGGTAATTACCCTTTACCGGGGTTTTTAAAATCCAGGGCCACCTGAATCTCCCGGCGGACCTGGGGATCATCTTCTGTAGCCAAGGCGGCGGCCAGTGCCGGGCGGCCGGCCGGTCCCAGGCGGCCCAGGGCCCAGGCAGCGTGGGCCCGCAGGATAGCAACCGGGGCACCAAGGGCCTGCCGGAGGGTCGCCAGGGCCGCCAGGTCGCCCATATTGCCCAGGGCGATGGCCGCGTTGCGTTGCAGGACGGTCTTCCCCCGCCAAGCCAGGGCCGTACCCTTGAAGATACGATTAAAGCTGACCTTATCCAGGGCCAGGATGGTTGCCAGGTCGGGATAGGTTAGAGGGGGAGCAGCCAGATCCTGACGGTAGGGAGTGACTTGCACCTGCTCCTTTTGCAGTAGGCCGGCCCGGGGCCGGAAAGGAATCGCCCCTGCCCAGCGATTATTCTCCGGGCAGACCTCCTGGCAAACGTCGCAGCCCCAGATACGGCCCCCCAGGGCCGGCCGCAGCTCTGGTGGAATAAACCCCCGCTTCTGGGTCAAATAAGAGAGGCAGAGTTCCGGATTCAAGCGCCCAGGAGCCAGGAGGGCCCCGGTAGGACAGGCGGCCAGGCAGCGGCCGCAGTTGCGGCAGGTGGCTGTTGCCAATGGTTCGCCGGGCTCCAGCTCCAGGTCAGTAATAACCAGGCCCAGGCTAAAGGCCGTTCCCAGGCCGGGAATAATCAGATTACAGCTGGCACCGTAATAGCCCAGACCGGCCAGGCGGGCAGCCTCCCGCTCCAGGAGGGGGCCGCTGTCCACCTGGGTGACCGCCAGGCGGGCACCGGACTGCTTTAAAAGCTTGGCCAGATCCCCCAGGTCTCGCCCCAGTTCTTCATGGTAATCAGGTCCCAGGGCGTAGCAGGCAATAACCCCCTGCCCCGGCCCGGGCTCCAGGATGGGGGCGGGATGGGGCCGGGCCACCACCACCAGGGAGCGGGCCTCCGGGTAAAGGAGCTCTGGTCGGTAACGCTCCTCCGGCCTGCCAGCAGCAAAGGGTGTACTGAAGCCCTGCCGGGCACGCCACTCCAGGGCCGCCCGGCCTTCTTCGAAGGTCCGCACCGGGGCCACCCCCAGGACCAGACCCCGGGCCATAGCCCAGTTCTGCAATTCTCCCGTCCCCATCTCCTATCCCCCCTTTGCCCCTTTCTTTGCCGGCCCACCCCTGATGGGGCCCTGGCCTTTACCAACCTTCAGGCACCGGTGGCCTGGGTTAACAAACCTGGCCCCCCAACCTTGCTTAGCGGTGGGGTGACTGGCCTTATCTCTTAAACCAAGTCGCCCTCCATCTGTGCCGGCCAACCCATCACCTAACTTTAATAGCCCTCATCAGAGGCTTCCAATCGCCGGCATTTATCCGGGCCGCAGTTAAAGCCACAGATAGGGCAAACGTTGGGATTACCCGGGTTGGCCTTAAAGGTGTTGCCGCAACGGCTGCAGCGGTAACTCAGGGGAGCATTATCAGCGCCCATAACTTGCATCCCTCCTTAATTCTTACTTATTCTATGATTTCTTGCCAGAACCTCTACATTGCTTTACCATTTTCCAATATAGATACACAGCCGGGTTCAGGCTGTAAATCAAATCAGACCCGCAGCATTGATTGCAGGAGGCCCCGGCAGTAAATCCTTAAGTTTATTATGGCCCGGTAAAGTTTTCCCTATAAGCAGGAATCTCCTCCCCTTATGAAGAATTATTACTATTAATCTTGGAGGTGGAACTATGGGTGATGCTATCTTTCAACAACGCTCCGGTTATCTGGGAGTTGGTATCGTCGGCCGATGCGGCCTCCTGACCCCTAACCAGCTGGCCGGTCTTGGGGATCTGGCCCGCTCCCTGGAGTGCCGGTACTGTAAGATGACCACGCGCCAGACCCTGATTTTTATCATCCCGGAAAACCGCCTGGAGGAGCTGAAGGCCGGTGTTGCCGCCCTGGGGTTAAAGGTCGGCGTTTTCGGCGAAATCGTCCGCAATGTCAAAGCCTGTGCCGGCAATCAGGACCTCTGCCAGCGGGCCTTAAGCGACGTCTTTGAACTGGGCGGCAAACTCCAGGACCACTTTATGAATCGTCCCACACCCTGCGATTTCAAAATCGCCCTGGCCGGCTGCCACCGCGGCTGTACCGACCCCTTATGTGCCGATTACGGTATTATCGCTACTAGCAATGATAATTATGACGTCTACATAGGTGGCCGGGGCGGCAGCCGCAAACCCGTCCACGCCACCCGCATAGCCACCAGCATTACCGGTGCGGGGGTCAGCGCCCTACTGGAGCATATCCTGAAGCGCTACGGCGTCCTGGGGGAGCCCCGGGAACGTCTCTGCAATACCATTAAACGAGTCAGCCTGGAGGCCTTTCTCCCTCCCGAGGGCTTCCTAGATCCCTACCGCCCATCGGAGGAGAATGACTTCTTGAACTTTGCCAAGTGGTAAACGTATACCAGGAGACCAGGCTGCTGGGTAGTTTTCCAACATTAAAAAGGGAGGTTTTTTATAATGGCTGCTCGCAATATTGACCTGAACAGGATGCAAGAGTTTATCGATCGCTGCTGTAAAACCGAAAGTGAGTGCAGCCAATGTAACCGAACTCAATGCCTCATTGGCTTCGCCCAAACGGCTATAGCCTACGCCCGGAAGAAAAATACCTCCCGCATCCCCCGGGGCCATGAACTGGTGCCCCAGGACGACCTGCGGGCTTACTACCAGGATGACCTGACCAACGCCCTGGTAGAAGTTTTGCTCCAGTGCCAGAACTGCCGCGACAACCATGAGGAAGAGTGTGTTATTAACGTAACGCGTCGTGCCCTGGAACTGGCCCTCCTGGGTGATAACTTTGAGTATGAAGGTAGCGTCTTCACCTATCTTATGCAACTCACCCGCCATAACCAGGAAATCGGGAATAAGCTCCTCCGGGTCTACCAGGACCGGAAGGGTAGATAACCTTTACGGCCCCCATCCATACCGGCGACTACTTCCTACCTGCCATAACTAATATTTAAGCCACCGTGGTTTACGGTGGCTTTTAGAAATCAGCAATTTTATTACGACGCCCGGCGGCTGTTACGTTTCAATACCTCCGGCATAATGTCGAAAAACAATTCCACCAGGCGGGGATCAAACTGCTTACCTGCTCCGGCCGCCAGTTCCTGGATACCGGCCTGCAAATTCTTGGAATACTGGTAAGCCCGGCAGGAGGTCATGGCGTCAAAGGCATCTGCCAGGGTAATAATCCGGGCCCCCAGGGGGATATCCTCCGTTCCCAGCCCGTGGTAGCCTTGCCCGTCCCAGCGCTCGTGATGGTAGGCCACTAGGGGCTGAATAACCTCGAACTCCTCTTTGGCGGCCAGCATCTGGACGCCAAAATCCGGATGGTTGCGCATGACTTCCCATTCCTCCGGGGACAACCGGGCCGCCTTATGCAGGATAGCTGCCCGTACCTGCGCTTTGCCGATGTCATGGAGCAGGCCGCCCAGGGCGATGACTTCCACTTCATCTTGCTGTAGCCCCAGGCCTTCCGCCAGGGCCCCGGCCAGGCTGCCAACGTTGCAGGAGTGCTGGTATGTAGTCATACTGTGGTTACGCAGGCGTTCCAGTAATACTGCTGCTTCGGATGCCACCATCACCGGGACCACTCCTCTTCCCGCCTGCTACCATTTTAACCTAAAAAAAATGCCTTCTCAAGTCCCTTTGACAAAGAACACCTTAATTAACCATATTTCACACATCGGAAAAACCCGCGACTATAATCCGGGCCCATACCGGCATGCGTATGCCCCTTAAATAGCCATACAGACAACCAGGTTGTATGTTATGAGCTAAAGTGTCGACCCGAGTGGGCCCGGTGGCTAATCAAGCAGTAACCCCTTATGCCCGCTCCTTGAGTAATTTTTTCATGATCTTGCCCGTCGGGCCCTTGGGCAGCTCTGGCACGAACTCAAAGAGCCGCGGGATCTTATAAACTGCCAGGTGCTCCCGCAAAAATTCCTGTAACTGGCGCCGCTCCACTGTTGCCCCTTCCTTGGGGACGATAAAGGCCTTGACCGTCTCTCCCTTTACCGGATCGCCAACACCGACCACCGCCGCCTCCAGGACGTCGGGGTGGGTCAGCAGGACCTCTTCCACCTCCCGGGGATAAACATTAAAGCCGCCCAGGATGATCATATCCTTCTTGCGATCCACTACATAAAAATAGCCGTCTTCATCCTGGCGGACCAGGTCGCCGGTATGCAACCAGCCGCCCCGCAGGGCCACAGCCGTTTCCTCTGGCTGGTTATAATAACCGGCCATAACATTGGGACCCCGGACGATAAGTTCACCGACCTCGCCCCGGGGTACATCCCGGTCGCTATCGTCGACTACCCTGACCTCCATGCCAGGTAAGGGCAGGCCTATAGACCCCGGTTTACGTACGCCATCCAGAGGATTCAGGCACACCACCGGTGCTGCTTCCGAAAGGCCATAGCCCTCCACCAGGGGGAAGGCAAATTTAGCCTCAAAGCCCCGCTGGATCTCCGCCGCCAGGGGCGCCCCACCAGAGATGGCAAGCTTGAGGGTCTTGAACTGCCCTTTTTCCGCCAGGCGCCAGAGGATGGCATACATGGAGGGCACGCCGCAAAAGACGGTGATACCTTCTTCAGCCAAGGTTATCAGCGTATCTTTGGGTTGAAAAGATTCTTTGATAGTAATAGTGCTTCCCAGGTATAAAGGCAGGAGGACGCTGGTCGTCCAGGCAAAGCTGTGGAACATGGGTAAAACGCAGAGGAAATTATCCTCCTGGCCCAGGTCAGATACGGCATCCATGGCCTCGATATCCGCCAGGAAATTGCGGTGGCTGAGCATCGCCCCTTTAGGCCGGCCGGTAGTGCCAGAGGTGTAAAGGAAGGCACAAACCTCCTCCTCTGTGGTGCTGATCGGCGGTGCCGGCGGTGCTGCCAGGGCCCTGGCAGTAGTTGTTCCGTCTATAACTACCAGGTGTTGCAGGCCCAGGGCCGCCCCCTCCTGGGGCTTTAAACCTAGGCGGTCAATAATTGCCCGGTGAATTACCAGGATACTACACCCGGAGTCACGGATAATGAAAGCAATCTCTTCCCGGGTCAGCATCAGATTCAGGGGAACGACAATACCCCCGCCTTGGATACCCCCAAGATAGCTGTAAATAAATTCCGGGCAGTTGGGGGCGCAAATGGCTATGCGCTCACCGGGTTGCAGTCCTAACGAATGAAATAGATTGCTATAAGCTCCAATTCTTTCTATTAATTCCCCATAGGTAGTCGTGCGATTGTGATATACCAGAGCCGGATGATTCTTTCCGGCTTGCCGTCCTGGTAATTGCCAGAGTAACATGCAATATCCCCCCATTAATTATTGACTGTTTGCCCCTGTTGATACCGGAATATATATCCCGTTATGAATGTTAATATGACCGGGCTGCCAGCGCAGTTGCAAACTATAAAGATATTCCCCAAGCAACTGTCCTTTTCCTGCCATCCAAGGAGGATTATAAATACAAATTTCTGGATCCAGAACATAACAGCCGCCACCCGTGCTTTCCGGAAATGCTTTCTTCCGGGATATCCGCTATAGTTTCTATCCTAAAGATGGGCCTCAACCCATCTGGAAATCGAGTTTGACGGGCGGCCATCCCCGCTCTTTCCCTCTCACTAGACATTAGGGACGGGTAATATATTAAAAAGTGCCTAATGTCTTTCAGTAGGTTCTTTGATATAGATTGGTGAAGTAGGCATGGGACGCCTGGCTGAAGCCGGTTTTCCCATGCCCCTTCCCGAACCAGGCTTGCGACTTTCACCGCACCTGGCTCTCCATTACAAGACCAGTTAAGACCCAGATTGGTACTTGTCCCAAATGCGGCAACACCGTGGAGTGGGGAGTTCAGATTCCTCTATGGCCGATTGGTACGAACTCCTTCGATATATGCGTGATACGTATTGTAGGTCCTCATATTCATTCATCCCAAAATAATTCCATGGTCGCAAATTGGACAATATGCATCTGAAGTTAATACCAGGAGAATATGAGAAACCCATTTCACTTTACGCCAGTATTTAAACTATAGATGGGTTTTAGTCCGTCTGTCCGTCTGCTGCAAGGAGTGCAGCTTCAGGGCGAAGCAGGTAGAATATTGGCTGGGAGGGGTTGCCATGCAGCTGATATTCTACACCACCGTGTCGCCTGAAGAGTACTACTGCCGCCAGGGTAAGGATTTCCCTTTCCCTGAACTTGATTATTGCCCCCATTGCCGGCTAAAGGTATCGCCGCAAAAACATGGTTTTTTTGACCGTAATGCAATTGCCGCCAATTTCAGCAGCCGTATTTTAATCCGGCGTTACTACTGCCCCTACTGCCACACCACCATCTCCTATCTGCCTTCCTTTTGCCTACCCTACTTCCAGTACACCGTGGACTTAATCTTTACCGGCATCAGGCTGGTGCTGGAATTTAATTTCTCCCTACGGGGCTACCTTAAGTTCCTAAAAGAGCGCTGCCGGCAGCTCTACTGGGATATTTCTCACCTGCAGTTTTACCTGCGCCGCTTTCTGACCAGGCTTTCGGCCATCAAACTGGGTCTGCGCCAGTTCCTGCCGCGGGTCCAATTGCCGGAGGAAAAGCTGGCTAAAAGGGAAGGAGCCCAAAAGGTACTCCGCCTCATGGCCACTGGATTTGCCCACATCCAGATCTTCAGCGCCAGGTTTTACGAGGCGTACGGGTACTCTTTTATGGCTCCTCTGCACAATATTTTAGCATAAACGGAGCCCTTCTGGTACCCTTGGAGGTGGAAAAGGAAAAGCAACAAAACTTTGGTCTGGGGAGCGGCTATCAGGAATGGTATCATGATACTCAAGGGCGCCTGCAGGCTGTAAGCGCTTACGGCCTCCTAAAATTTAACATTTAGTACTAAAGGAGGCTGTGGTTCTTTATGCTTTCTGCTCAAGCGAGAGAAGAGATCGCCCTGAAGAAGTTTGCTTTGATTGCCCCGGTACTAAACGGCCAGGTGCCAAATCAGAAGGAGTACTTTAAGGACCTGGCAGCAAGGCCCGTGGTGATGCCTAACTCAGGCCTGAAACAGTATTCTCCCAAGAGTTTCTCCTGGTGGCTCTATCTCTACCGCCGCCATGGCCTGGAGGGGTTAAAACCCGGTTACCGTTCCGACCGAGGGAAAAGCCGGCGGATAACCGCGGAGATGGCCCTTAAAATCGCCACCAAAAGGGCGGCGAAACCGCGACTCAATGGCATCATGCTCTATGATGAACTGGTCAAGGACGAAGTGTTTACCCCTGATAAGGTCTCTTTATCCACCTTTTACCGCTATCTGGCCCAGCATCCAGACCTGGCGGCGCCTGCTGCTGTCGAGGCGGAGGTAAAGGAAATCAAACGCTTTGCCTACCAGTGGGTGAATGAGCTCTGGCAGGGGGATATCATGTACGGCCCTTACCTTAAGGTAGGTCGGGGTAAAAAGCAGACTTACCTCATCGCCTTTATCGACGACGCCTCACGCCTGATCCTTTATGCCCAGTTCTTCTGGGAACAGAACTACACCGCCGTGCGGATGACCTTAAAAGAGGCTATTTTAAAGCGCGGCGTGCCGAAAATGATCTATACCGACAATGGCAAGGTTTACCGTTCGGGCCAGCTGGCCGTCGTTTGCGCTAGTCTAGGTTGTTCTTTACTCCATGCCGAACCTTTCGCCCCTTATGCCCGGGGTAAGATTGAGCGCTTCTTTCGCACGGTACGCACGCGCTTCTTGCCGCGCCTGGACCTGGATAAAATTAAATCCCTGGAAGAATTGAACCTGACCTTCTGGCAGTGGCTGGAGGAGGATTACCAGCGCAAAATCCATAGCTCTTTGGGCTTACTTTTTCCTTTCTCAGACCGAGCGGGTGCGGGTCTTCCCTGACCCGGCGCTCCTGGATGAGTATTTCCTCCTGCGGGTGATGCGTAAGGTCAACCATGACGCTACCTTCTCCCTGGATAATATTCTCTATGAAACGGAACCGCAGCTGGCCAGCCTGCGCCTGGAGGTCAGGTACGACCCGGAGTGGCTCACCTTACCCGCTCGGCCGCTCCTTCTGTACCGGGAGGGTTTAAAGGTGGGCGAGGCCAGGCAGGTTGATTTGGCTACCAATGCCACGCTGAAAAGAAGGGGACGTGGCCGCCCGGCCCATAAGGACCGGGTTCCGGCCCTGCTAGAGGAATCCCCACCTCCAGCTGACAGGCCCGAACCTTCGCCGTCCGTCTCTTTTGCCGACCTGCTCGAAGGTCAAGGAAAAACTGGAGGAAGCCAGGGGAGGTGAGGCGTAATGTTTCTGCCGTTCTTGGGTTTGAAGTTTAACCCTTTTAGCAAAGAGATCTCCTTCGACCAGTTGTTCTTAAGCAAGGACCTGCGGGAACTCACCTCCCGCCTGCAGTACCTGCTGCAGGTGCGGGGCATCGGCCTGGTTACCGGTGAGGCGGGTTGTGGTAAGACTACCGCCTTAAGGAAATTTGTCAGCGAGCTTAACCCGGCCCAGTACAAGGCCTGCTATTTCGCCCTCTCCACCGTCACCGTGCTGGAGTTTTACCAGGGCCTGGCTTTAATCCTGGGGGAAGAACCCAAGCATAAGAAAGTTCATATTTTCCACCAGATCCAGACGGCTATCACCAGCCTTTACGCCGACCGTCATATCATCCCAGTGATTGTCCTGGATGAAATCCATCTCGCTACCAACAAGATCCTGGAGGACATTCGCCTCCTCTTTAACTTCCAGATGGACTCCCAGAACCCCTTTATCCTCATCCTCGCCGGCCAGAACCTGATCAGTTCCCGGCTCGCCCTTAATGTCAACAACCCTTTAAGGCAGCGCCTGACGGTCAAGTATTTCCTCCAGGGCCTTAAACCAGAGGAACTTAAGGATTATTGCTTGAGCCGGCTAAAACTTGCCGGTATCCACGAGGATATTTTTGCCCCGGCTGCCTTTGATGCGATCTATGGCATCACCAACGGCTTACCCCGCCTGGTAAATAACCTGGTTACTACCTGTATGCTCTGTGCCTGTGGTAAGAAGCAGAGGTTGATTGATGAAGAGATCGTCTACCAGGCACAAAGAGAACTGGAGATCTAGACCCCGGAGGTGGTAGCAATGAATAGACTGCATTATTATTTTGCCAGTTGCGGTTTCGCCGACCTCCTTCCCCTGGCTATGAGAATTGCCGGGGAACTGGATAGCAACCCGGCAGAAATGATTGCAGCTATCTGTAAGGTGGCTGATAAAGCCAGGACCTACCCGCCGACCAAAAACCGGGCGGCATGGTTTGCTGCTGTGTTTAGAGAAAAGTTGCTGGAAGCGCGGGCTGAGGTAATGGCCTGGCGCAAAAATCGCTGGTATTCACTGCCATAAGTCACCCGGCCGGACACCCTCGAGAGGGTGTCCGGCCTTTGCTTTATGGGTCGGGGCCTTTACTGGCGCAATCTGAGAATGATGTTTGGCTATAACCGGTTTAATCTGAGAAACCTTATATTTTTGCTGCTATCCTGGGCTAATTTATTGTGAGAAGTTTTTCCGGTTTAATGTGAGAATCTACAATTGGTACAGCTTATGGCTCTGGCTGAAGTACACCTGGAAGTGCAGTTCAGATTCCTCTATGGCCGATTGGTACTTTTTCGCTGCGCAGGTGGGGATGACGGCCAGATCAGTTCAGATTCCTCTATGGCCGATTGGTACGGGCGGTGTTATCCGAGCAAGAAGACGCGAGGCGAAGTTCAGATTCCTCTATGGCCGATTGGTACTTAACATTTTCAGCAAATGTAATTGTCATAAAAACGTTCAGATTCCTCTATGGCCGATTGGTACAAATGACCATATAGAAAGTTATTTAAACTCTCTTTCGTTCAGATTCCTCTATGGCCGATTGGTACAGGTGAGGCCTTTCGCTTCCGAGGTGCAGGGGCTGGGTTCAGATTCCTCTATGGCCGATTGGTACTTTTTGTTCTGCCATTTTTTACTCCTCCTCGTATAGAATTAACTTGTAGCCCACAAAAGTTCTTTGAAACCTTGATACAGTTAGGTTCTAGGCGTCAAGGGAACCGTAATATTTCTGGTTCCCAACAAAGTCTTTACAAAGTTATAGGTTTCCTGCATGATGGTCCTTGGACATAGGGGAAGCACAACTCCTCCTTGTTGCACTTCGGTGACTTCTTTTGAAGAGTGTGCCCCCTCGCCTGGCCGGTACTTCTAACGCGCAGTTTGTTTCTTCGAATTCTAATTTGTGCGAGGGTGTTGAGCTGGCCAGGTTGCAGGGACCCTTATGCCCTGTAAGCAGCTAACTTTTAAAAGGTGGTGATGGACTTGTCAAAACGCTTGTTTGCCGGTATTGATGTGAGCCTGAAAGAAAACCAATTATTCTGCATGGACGGTGACGGTCATCCAGTGGGCAAGACCCAGAAGTTTGATAATAATCTTCCCGGCACCGCCCAAATGGTGAACCACTTGATCGGGCTGATGGAGCACTCCAAATTTGACGCGCTTTCTATCGGTATGGAGGCTACCGCCCTCTACTGGTTTCCGCTGTTTCAAACCCTACGGACTGACCCGCGTCTTACCGACCTGGAAGCACAGATCCTGGCCATGAACCCCAAGTTGGTCCAGGGAATTCGCAAGACCTATGCTGATGTGGATAAGACAGACCCCATTGACGCCTCACTAATCGCCGACCGCCTCCGCTTTGGCCACTTGCCCGAGCAGCACATGCCAGATGAGGGTTTGCTTGCCTTGCAAAGGCTGACCCGTTTCCGCTACCACCTGGTGCAGCATGCCTCGCAGTCGAAGAACTATCTGCAGTCCATGCTCTTCCTGACCTTCAGTGAATGGATACGGACCAAGCCTTTCTCGGACCTCTTCGGGACCACTTCTTCCCGCCTGCTGAAGATGTTTACGTCGGCCCAGGACATGGAGGCCTTATCTCTGGATGAGTTAAGGGCCTATCTTTCGGAGTTTAGCCACAATCACTTCACTGACGTGGAAGATAAGGCTAACACGGTCTCCCGGGCGGCCCGGGATTCGTTCGCTATTCCCAAAGCCCTGGCCCAGGGGGTTCACTTCATGGTCAAGCAGACCCTACAGGAACTGGACCTCTTGGCCAAGCATTTAAAACGATTGGACAAGCGCATTGCTAAGCATCTGGCTAAAATCACGCAGCCTTTGACTTCTATCCCGGGTATCGGACCCGTACTAGCGGCGGGTATCCTTGCCGAAATCGGCGATATTTCTCGTTTCCCCGGCCAGGCTCAACTGGCCAAGTTTGCCGGGCTCACTTGGAGGAAGCACCAGTCCGGCGGCTTTAACGGGGATATTACCCCTATGACCAAGACAGGTAATCCGTACTTGCGTTGCTACCTGATCCAGGCGGCTCAGTCTATGGTGCAGCATAATCAGGAATACCGCGAGTACTATACCCGAAAGGTCAATGAAACTTCTCGCTATCCCATAAAACGAGCGCTGTCGCTCACAGCACGCAAGCTGGTACGCCTGGTTTACGCTATGCTGTCCCAAGGTCAGCTCTATCAAACTCCAGACACTAAGGCTACCCAGCTAGCCAGCCAGGAGGTGTGTGCTAAGCCCCTTGCTTCTTCCGAGCCTGCCCAGGCAACGGAGGCTACAAATCACGGCATAGCAGCTACTAATGGCAAAACAAAAGTGAAGACCAGACGGTTGCCGCATGCCCCAAAGAACTCTGCTAAGCCGCAGGAACATACACGGGG